>JBIIEY010000101.1:0-6877 GCA_044237595.1 Burkholderiaceae bacterium
TATACCTTCGAGCATGAGCGTAATGCCGAAGGTCAGCAGCAAACCATACAGGTGATCAAGTCGATACAGCCATTGCAGCATGGTCTTCTCGATAACGATGCCGAACACGCCCACCAGCAAAGGTGCTACCAGCAGCATCACCCAGTAATTGATACCGAAATACTGCAGCCCCATCCACGCAAAGAAGGCGCCCATCATGTACAGCGCGCCGTGCGCAAAATTGATCACATTGAGCAGACCGAAAATCACCGCCAGACCGAGCGATAACATGGCATAGAACGAGCCATTGACCAGTCCCAGCAAGAGCTGACCAAGCAAGGCTGATGTGGAGATACCGAAAATTTCCATCCTAGACTCCCAGCAGCTCGTTGAGCACGTTCATTTTCGATGCCAGCTCAGGCGCCGCAAACTGCTCGACAATCTGGCCGTGCTCCATCACAAAAAAACGATCCGCCAGCGGTGCTGCGAAACGGAAATTCTGCTCGACCATTACAATCGTGTAGCCCTGTTTTTTGAGCATGAGAATCATCTTCGCCAGCGCTTGCACAATCACTGGCGCAAGACCTTCGGAAATTTCATCGAGTAACAACAACTTTGCGCCCGTGCGCAGAATACGCGCGACCGCCAGCATCTGCTGCTCGCCGCCAGAGAGACGCGTGCCTTGACTGTGACGGCGCTCAGCCAGATTCGGAAACATCTGATAAATCTCATCAACCGACATGCCACCGGCTTTCAGCGTGGGTGGCAGCATAAGATTTTCTTCAGCAGAGAGCGAAGAAAAAATCGCGCGCTCTTCAGGGCAATAGCCGACGCCCAGATGTGCGATCCGATGTGTCGGCAAGCTGATCGTTTCCTGACCATTGATTTTGATCGAACCTTCACGGCGTCCGGTCAATCCCATGATCGCGCGCAGCGTAGTGGTGCGACCCGCGCCATTACGCCCCAGCAGCGTCACCACTTCGCCTTCGGCCACCGACAAATTCACGTCATGCAGAATGTGTGATTCGCCATACCAGGCTTGCAGCTTGCTGATTTCCAGTGCGAGTGTCATCAGTGCGCTCCTTCCAGAGCAGTCGCGCTACCCATATAAGCTTCTAGCACTTGCGGGTTCTGCGATACGGTCTGGTAATCACCTTCTGCCAGAATCGCGCCGCGCTGCAGTACCGAGATGCGATCGCAAATACCCGCCACCACGCTCATATTATGTTCCACCATCAGCACCGTGCGACCCTTGGATACTTTTTTAATCAGATCCGTCACCCGACGCACATCCTCATGACCCATGCCCTGCGTGGGCTCGTCCAGCAGCATCAACTCGGGCTCCATGGCCAGCGTGGTTGCGATCTCCAGCGCGCGTTTGCGTCCATACGGCAGATCCACCGTCAGACTGGCGGCGAATTCCGCCAGACCCACTTCCTCCAGCAAGGCCATCGCGCGTTCATTGAGCTGATCAAGTGTCGCTTCGCTCTTCCAGAAATGAAATGAAGTACCGAGGTTACGCTGCAATCCGATACGCACGTTTTCAAGCACCGTCAGATGTGGAAATACCGCAGAGATCTGAAATGAACGAATAATGCCCATACGCGCGATCTGCGCTGGTTGCAGCATGGTGATGTCGCGCCCATTGAACAAAATCTGACCCGAGGTAGGCACCAGGAATTTGGTCAGCAGATTGAAGCACGTCGTTTTGCCAGCACCATTGGGGCCGATCAGTGCATGGATATGGCCCCGCTGCACATGAAGGTTCACCTCATTGACCGCGACGAAGCCTTTGAATTCGCGCGTCAGATTGCGTGTTTCCAGAATGATGTCTGCCATGATCGGTCTCTTTTAGTGCCGCAGATTTTTCAGCGCGTGCTTCGCCAGACTCCAGCGATGCGTCTCGTTCGGGCCGTCATAAACGCGGAAGGATCGGGCATCGGCAAAAATTCGGGCAACGATCGTTTCATGCGTCATGCCGCTGCCACCCAGAATCTGCGCGCTGCGATCAATCACGCGCCAGATCGCCTCGGACGAAATCACTTTTGCGGCGCTGGATTCGCGCGTACCCAGATGTCCCTGATCAAGCACCCAGGCGCAATGCCAGATCGCCAGCCTTGTGCAGTGCATGTCCATCTCGTTATCGGCGAGCATGAAACCCACACCTTCGTGTTGACCCAGCGATTTGCCAAACGCCTGACGCGTAGCCGCATAGCGCAGCGCCACGTCATGCGAGCGCCGCGCGGCACCGAGCCAGCGCATGCAATGCGTCAATCGTGCAGGTGACAGGCGTACTTGCGCGTACTTGAATCCCTCGCCCGGTGCGCCCAGCACATTCTCGGCCGGCACGCGCAAATTCTCGAAACGCACCACGCCATGGCCACCCACAAAACAGGTATCAAGCGCATCCATCTGACGCTCCACCGTGATACCCGGCGCATCCATATCCGAAAGGAACATGGTGGCGCTACCATCTTCAAGCTTGGCCATGATGATCGCAAACGATGCGCCGGTCGCACCCGTGATCAGCCATTTCAAACCGTTGATCACATAATCGTCGCCATCGCGGACCGCCGTCGTCTGCAGCATCGACGGATCAGCACCTGAGCCTGGTGCCGGCTCGGTCATGCAAAAGCAGGAGCGGATACGCCCTTCTGCCAGCGGCCGCAGCCAGCGCTCTTTTTGCGCCGGCGTGCAGATCACTTCCATCATGTGCATATTGCCTTCGTCCGGCGCAAAGATATTCATCGCCACCGGGCCCAGCGGCGAGTAGCCCGCTTCCTCGAAAACGATCGCCTTGCCAATGTGGTCCAGACCGAGACCGCCGAATTCTTCCGATACATGCGCTGACAACAAACCCGCTGTCCGAGCTTTGGCTACCAGTTCGAGGCGCAGTTCATCCGTAGGGCCATGCGAAGTGCAGCGCGGATCCCGCTCCATGGGAATAATCTGTTCTTCAATAAATAGACGGGTGCGCTGTTGCAACTCGGCGTGCGCTGCCGAGAGGTTGAAATCCATGCTGATACTCTCCCTGTAAAACGTTTTCTTATTAATAATTTTTTTGTATCGACAGCTGCTGCTCGAGCGCGATCAGAACAAGTCCCTGGACTTGGACCGCTCCGAAACGGGTGCTAAACCATTGATTTTCATAGGTATCACAGAGCGCAGCGCCTTCAGCTCGACCTGAAAACCTGATTTATCCAAATTCCCGCTAACCCAACAACTTATTCTATTTCCGAAAAAAAACAAAATGAATTATTTGTTCGCCAACAATGAAACGCCGTAGAGGCAGACTTGCTCCGCACAGACCCGGATCGCGCTCGTCCCAGACCCAGAGCCGAGCCAGATTACCCAGACTCAGGCTACAATCACTCTCAATACCTGCCGGCTTGTCAAAGCAGTCGACCCACCCACTAGCACCGGATCATTTCATGTTGTCGCTGTTCGGAGACATCACCAATATCATCAGCCTTGCCGTCACTCCGGCGTTTTTGTTGCTGGGTGTGATGCTGCAGCTACGTGTGTTGAACAACCGTCTCGAACGTATCACTGACCGCCGCGAAGTACTGGAACAGAGACTGTCGGTGACCGATGGCCTGCGCGCCGCCGTGATGCATGAATTAAGTGTGCTGCGCCGTCGTACCACTGCCATCCATCGCGCGCTCGGTATTTCCACCAGCTGCATGATCATCGTGTTTTCTGTTGTCGTCACGCTCTTCATCGATGACGCGCGACATCTCAAACTGGATTCCCTGATCGCTTTCCTGTTCGTCTTTGCGATGCTGCTGCTGATCATCAGCTTCAGCCTGCTGCTGCATGAAATTCTTCTGGGTACGCACTCATTGCCATCGACCACGCTCCACCGTACCCGGCAGGTCGAAGGTCAACACTAAACAGCAGCAGACTCTGTTGGCGGCAACCAGAAGCGCTGCTGCATTTCATCAATCCCCAACTCCTGCAAGATGCGGCTGAGCTTGCGCACCGCACGCTCGCGCGGCAGATCCTTGTAACTGGCGACAATCAGTTCATTCTTCATCGAATGTTCCCAGCCGACCAGCTCGGTCACATTCAACTGATACCCATGCGCCTCCAGCTGCAGACAACGCAGCACATTAGTCAGATGGCTCCCGAATTCACGGGTATGTATGGGATGTCGCCAGATCTCAGTCAGCACATCTCGCGCCAGTGACTGCCCTTTTAGTCTTCGCAAGGTGGCTGCCACCTCAGCCTGACAGCAAGGTACCAGCACGATAAATCGCGCTTTCTTTTTCAACGCAAAAGTAATCGCATCATCGGTTGCGGTATCGCAGGCATGCAATGCGGTGACGATATCTACGGTATCAGGCAGCAAGGAAGATGCAATTGATTCTGCAACCGACAAATGCAGAAACGACATACGATCAAAACCCAAGCGGTTCGCCAACTCGCGCGAACGCTCTACCAGCTCAGCGCGAGTTTCGATGCTGTACACATGCGAGTCATCAGTAATGTTTTTCAAAAAAAGATCATAGAGGATGAAGCCAAGATAGGATTTGCCAGCACCATGATCAACGAGCGACAAGGCATGCTGACCAGCGCGTAACTGCATCAGCAGTGGCTCAATAAACTGGCACAGGTGATTTACCTGCTTGAGCTTGCGGCGACTGTCCTGATTCATTTTTCCGTCGCGCGTGAGGATATGCAATTCCTTGAGCAGCTCGACGGATTGTCCGGGTCGTAGTTCTGTTTGAGCCATGGGATAAGAAAAATTTCAATCAGCCCACATGGTAACCCACACCAGACCCAGAAATTCCCTACCTGACCGGTAGCTATTACACGCTACGGGCCTTTATTCAATGATGCCTGCCTAAAAACCGCAGTCAACATCAGCCCTTAGCGCGCGGGCATGTTCAGTGCGTAGAACTCGAACACGCCCACACAAGGCGCCGCCAACCTGTACAGAAACTGCGACGAAGTAGCGCAGCGACAGGGCTATGGCTTCTGTTGCTCTATCCAGGCCGCCAACGCAGCAGCCAAGAAGTCCAGGGAGTATTTCCAAACCAGAGGACAAGTCATGAAAGTTTATTCTCTACGAGCGTTTAACCTTGGGTGGGCAGTGTTGCTCTCGGTGCTAATCCTGACCGGCTGTGGCGGTGATAACAATCCGATCAGCCAAGGCAATGCGCAAATCACCCAGCTCAGCAGCGTCAATAGTCAGGTGCCGCAAGATGTTTTTTCCAGCACCCTGACAGGTGCTCAAGAAGTACCCAGCGTCACCAGCATCGGCAGCGGCACGGGCGTTGTCAGCGTTGATCCTGCGACAAATCAAATGCGAGCCACGATTGTGACAGCCGATGTCAATGGAACTCAGGCACATATCCAGCTCGGTGCCACCGGTGTCACAGGCCCGGTTGTATTTTCATTGACTGAAAATGAAGCCGGCAGTGGTGTGTGGGCAACGACGGCCACGCTCACGACAGACCAACTCACCCAACTCACTGCCGGGAATTATTACTTCAACGTTAATACCGCAGCCTATCCTGACGGAGAAATACGCGGGCAGATTCTTGCTCAATTACCCCCGAGTGGTTCGGCAATCAACACCACAAGCAGTACCACCGTGACATCAGCGGGCGGAACTGACACCAGTGCCACTGCAAGCGGTAGCTCAAGCACTGGCGCCACTGTCTCAATTGCATCGACCAATGGTGTAACCGCTTATGCAAACGCCAATCGCGTCGCTTTTTTTATGAATCTGTTATCGGGCTCACTTGTCGTACCGGCGAATGCAAGTACGGCCACGGCTACTGGCCTTGCCGCCTATCATCCGACCAATCGACTTCTGACGGCCGTGGTGGTGTCAAGAGATCTGGCCGGAACGGGTACCAATATTCGTCAGGCTGCAGCAGGTACAACAGGTCCAGTGGTTGGCAGCTTTACTGAAACATTGCCGGGCTCAGGTATATGGGTACTGCGCACAGTCCTGACAGCAACGCAGGCTACCGCACTGGACAATGGTGGGATGTACTATGAATTATTGTCGTCCGCATTCCCCGCAGGCGAATTGCGCGGTCAGATTGTCAGGACAGAAGGCACCACGACACCTGCAACAGCTGTGACGCCTGCAACACTCACCACAACAACGGTACCTGCAATCTCTGGTGCAACAACCACGAACGGCGCGACACCTACCACAACAACGGTGACAACCCCGATCATAAGCTCCACACCAACAAAAGTCACAACGCCAACAAATACCATCACTACTCCAACAACCATGATCGCTACACCAACCACGACCATTACACCAACAACCACGACCACCATCCCCACAACAACTACCCTACCAACAATAACGGCTCCAGCATTGACGCCAGGCGCAACGACGATCCCTGCTACAACCGATACCATGAGTGCAAGCCCATCGTCAGGCACGACAACCACAAGCAGAACAGCCTCGACAACTTTAGCGACGACCACGCCTACACTCGATGTGACACCTTTAACGATGACCACCACCGGCAGTACAGAAACATCACCGTTGAGCCTAGCGACTCAATAGCGATTCTGCAGCGGTATTTCAATGTAGAACAGCTGACCCGCATTCAGTAATGCGTGTCAGCTTTTCAACACATAAGATCCCGGCGCATCGGGCAATCCAGGTATCTCGTTCGGTGGGATGGGTTTTGAAGGAATCAACGTCTGATCGCGCTCAAGCCACTCGGCCCATCGCGGCCACCAGGAGCCCGGCTCGGGTTTGGACTGCTGATACCACCGCTCCGGATCAATATAATTTTCATTTTGTGGAAACAGCGTCATGCGATAGAAACGACGTGGATGTCCGGGCTCACTCGTGATACCTGCATTGTGACCACCTGAGGTCAAAAGAAAAGTCAGATCAGCGCTGTAAGACAAATTA
>JBIIEY010000102.1:0-6838 GCA_044237595.1 Burkholderiaceae bacterium
CGATATCGTTGAGAATTTCGAGAGCAGTGAGCGGGGTGAAGGTGGCTTTGGCAGCACTGGTAAAAAATAAGCAGGCGTCCGAATGATCGTTCACGCGACTATGAGCGCGATCAGCCGACGCAATGTGCCTCTCCTATTGGCGGCCTTGGTATTGCTGGCGTCCTGCACCACAGCGACTGTGAAAACTTCGACCAATGTGAAAACTCCGACGACTGCGCCGGAGAAAAAAGTTGAGCCGTCTCAAGAAGTATCCGCATTATCAATGCTGGTAGCCAGGCAGGAACGTATCTACCGTGTGGCCGCCCCCCTTATGGTTAAAAACGCGCCGCTATGCCGTTCATTCGCGCGTCCACTGCTCGGCTTCACTGCAAAAAATCTGTATTCCTATCCTGTCGAGCTCGCCCCGGCTGCCGAGTCGGCGCTCAAACTGGATGACCGGCTACGCGTCATGCAGGTACTCGACGGCAGCGGCGCGATGCGCGCCGGCATACGATCTGGCGACATTCTTCAGTCCATACAAGATCAACCACTACCGCTTGGTGCGCAGGCAGAGAACGAAGCGGCACGATTGCTGGCGCCGTTGATCAAAAACGCGACCGATATCTCCGTAGTGGTTTTACGTCAGGAACAGTCGATCAGATTGACGATTCCCCTGACTGCAGCCTGCGCTTTTTCAATGGAAATCGGACATGCACCACAGGTGAATGCTTATGCGGATGGCCGGCGCATCATGATCACGAGAGGCATGCTTGATTTTCTGAGTAGCGATGAAGAACTCGCGGTCATTCTTGCGCGCGAAATTGCCCACAATATCTTGCAACACGCCGCTTCTCAGCAAATGACAGCAACCATGGCCAGCATGATCGATGCACTACTGCCCTTGAATCCAGATACTGCAGCGCTTGCCAGCCGCGGAGGCTTGCGCCCGATGTCAGCGAAAGCCGATCAGGAAGCCGATCGACTTGCAATGTATCTGCTGGCGCGGGCTGGCTATGATCCTGCAGCGACAGAGCGTGCGATTGGAAAAATCGCGCAAGCTCATCCGGCATCGCAGAACCCGACTTATACGACGCTGCATCCCTGGACACCCGAAAGGCGGCAATCGATACAGACCACCCTGAGCGAAATCCGCCAGAAACAGACGTCGAAAAATCCTTTGCTGCCCTGATCAGCATCAGCTGAGTTGGATAATTTAATACAGCAGAAATGAAACAGGGCCCCGCTTGCGCTGGGGCCCTGTCTGTTTCACTACCGCGAGCGTCTTACTCGACTTCGGCCGCTTCCTGCGGGGGTGCTGCCGGTGGTGGCGTGTCACCTTCGACAAATTCAAGACGAATATGTTCTTCTTCGTCCAGATCGACATTCACCCGCCCGCCAGATACCAGCTTGCCAAACAACAGCTCATCGGCTAGTGCCTTGCGAATCATGTCCTGAATCAGACGCGACATGGGTCGGGCGCCCATCAGTGGGTCGAAGCCCTTCTTGCCGAGGAATTTACGCAAGTTTTCGCTGAACACGGCCTCGACCTTCTTCTCATGCAGTTGCTCTTCCAGCTGCATTAGGAATTTGTCGACCACGCGCAGGATGATGTCCTCGTCCAGCGCTCGGAAGCTGATGATGGAATCCAGACGATTGCGGAACTCTGGCGTGAACATGCGCTTGATGTCGGCCATCTCGTCGCCTGCCTGCTTGGATTCGGTGAAACCCATAGAGCGCTTTTGCAAGCTCTCTGCGCCGGCGTTCGTCGTCATGACGATGATCACATTGCGGAAGTCTGCCTTGCGACCATTGTTGTCTGTCAGCGTGCCGTGATCCATCACTTGCAAGAGGATGTTGAACACATCCGGGTGGGCTTTTTCGATCTCGTCGAGCAGAAGCACCGCATGTGGCTTCTTCGTGATCGCTTCAGTCAGCAGACCACCCTGGTCGAAACCAACATAGCCCGGTGGCGCGCCTATCAGGCGACTCACCGCGTGACGCTCCATATATTCGGACATATCAAAACGAATCAGCTCGATACCCATAATGAAGGCCAGCTGCTTGGCGACTTCGGTCTTGCCTACACCGGTAGGGCCGGAGAAAAGGAAAGAGCCAATCGGCTTGTCGGTTTTGCCGAGTCCCGCACGGGCCATCTTGATCGCTGCGGCCAATGCCTCGATCGCAGGATCCTGACCGAACACCACGTTCTTCAGATCGCGGTCGATGGTCTGCAGCTTGGTGCGATCATCCTGATTGACCGACTGCGGCGGAATACGCGCGATTTTCGAGATGATGTCTTCGATCTCGGGTTTGCCTATAGTCTTTTTCTGCTTGGACTTAGGCAGGATACGTTGCGCTGCGCCAGCTTCGTCGATCACATCAATCGCCTTGTCAGGCAAGTGACGGTCATTGATAAAGCGCGCGGCGAGCTCGGCAGCCGTTGTCAGCGCTAGCGCCGAGTATTTGACGCCATGATGTTCTTCGAAACGTGATTTGAGACCGCGCAAGATTTGCACTGTCTGCTCGACGGTGGGCTCATTCACATCAATCTTCTGGAAGCGACGTGAGAGCGCGTGATCTTTCTCGAACACACCGCGGTACTCATTGAAGGTGGTTGCGCCGATACATTTCAGCTGACCACTGGACAAGGCCGGCTTGAGCAGGTTCGATGCATCCAGCGTGCCGCCTGATGCAGAGCCTGCGCCAATGATGGTGTGAATTTCGTCAATGAACAAAATCCCGTTGGGATTGTTCTTCATTTGTTTGAGCACTGCTTTAAGACGCTGCTCAAAGTCGCCGCGATATTTGGTACCGGCCAGCAGGGCGCCCATATCAAGAGAGTACACCACGGCATTCTGCAAAATTTCGGGTACATCACCTTGTGTCACGCGCCAGGCAAGACCTTCGGCAATGGCGGTCTTGCCAACACCGGCTTCACCCACCAGCAGGGGATTGTTTTTGCGGCGACGGCAAAGCGTTTGAATCACGCGCTCTACTTCAGCCTCGCGACCGATCAGAGGATCGATCTTGCCTTCGGCTGCGAGCTTATTGAGATTTTGGGTGAACTGATCCAGTGCACTTTCTTTCTGCTGAGTTTCAGCGGCGCTTTCTTCAACGCCTTCTGAAGCTTTTTGCGGCTCGGACTGCTGGTCCTTACGCACACCGTGCGAGATGAAGTTGACGACGTCAAGACGAGTGACGCCCTGCTGATGCAAGTAGTACACCGCATGGGAATCTTTTTCGCCGAAAATCGCCACCAGGACGTTGGCACCAGTGACTTCTTTTTTGCCGTTCGATGCCGACTGCACGTGCATGATCGCACGCTGTATCACCCGCTGGAAACCGAGGGTGGGTTGCGTGTCGACCTCACTGGTACCAGGCACGGTTGGGGTGTTGTCGTTGATAAAGTTGGTCAGCGTCTTGCGAAGGTCGTCAATATTGACCGCGCAGGCTCTTAGCACCTCGGCTGCAGATGGATTATCGAGCAGCGCGAGCAGCAGATGCTCAACGGTAATGAACTCATGCCGAGCCTGTCTCGCCTCGACAAAAGCCATATGCAAACTAACTTCGAGTTCCTGAGCAATCATGCTTCCTCCATCACGCACTGAAGCGGGTGTCCCGCCTTCCGGGCGTGGGTTAATACAAGTTCCACTTTTGTACTGGCTATATCTTTAGGATACACCCCGCACATGCCTTTACCATCGCGATGCACTTTCAACATGATCTGGGTAGCAGTCTCCCGGTCCTTGTTGAAATACTCCTGAATGATGGCAACCACGAATTCCATCGGGGTGTAATCATCATTGAGCAGCAAAACCTGATACATCGGTGGCGGTTTGACCGCCGCCTTTTTCTCCTTAGGGATAAGGAGTGTGCCATTCTCGTCGTTAGTTGCCATGCTTCTATTCTAATGCCCTTGTACTGGTGCGTAACCGCTTTTGCCAAGGATATCCGCCCCACACAAAGATAGTACGCCGAATCCTGATGGCGCGCAGATCGCCGCTTTTTCCTTTTGCCAGAGTCCGACCATTTTGGCCAATCCCGGCCTAAAACTAGCACTTTTGGCAATTAACTTGACTTTTCCATTTTTTGCGCAAACAATGCAAAATATCAATATGTGCGGTTCTGCACCGTTTGATTCGGGAGGAGCAATATAAGAGGGGGCAGCTTTACGCGAGCTTCTTGCTTCTAGGGCTCGTGTGATTGGTTAAATTTGGGAAAACGCTTTTATGGCAACAGGTACAGTGAAGTGGTTTAACGATGCCAAAGGCTTCGGTTTTATCACTCCGGATGATGGTGGCGAAGATCTGTTCGCACACTTCTCTGCGATTCAGATGAATGGCTTCAAGACCCTCAAAGAAGGACAAAAGGTTCAGTTTGAAGTAACGCAAGGCCCCAAAGGCAAGCAAGCTTCCAACATCCAAAACGCCTGATTACCGTTAGGCTCCCCAAAACCCCCGACAAAACCGGGGGTTTTTTATTGCCGCGCACTTTTGTCGACTTCTCCGTCGCACATTGGTTTACCTACGCCCAGTACTACTTTCATAATGAATGCAGGCATTAAAAAAGCCGGATCGCTCCGGCTTTTTCAAGGCATGTGCCGGGTTACATGTGCTCAATCATCACATCACCAAAGCCCGAGCACGACATCTGGGTGGCGCCCTCCATCAGGCGCGCAAAGTCATAGGTAACTTTCTTGGATGAAATGGATTTTTCCATCGAGCTGATGACCAGATCGGCTGCCTCGAACCAACCCATGTGACGCAGCATCATCTCAGCAGACAGAATCAGCGACCCTGGATTGACGTAATCCTTGCCAGCGTACTTGGGCGCCGTACCGTGGGTCGCTTCGAACATGGCCACTGAATCAGACAGGTTGGCGCCGGGCGCGATACCGATACCACCCACCTGAGCTGCCAGCGCATCTGAAATATAGTCACCGTTCAGATTCAGGGTGGCAATCACGCTGTACTCATTCGGGCGCAGCAGAATCTGCTGCAAGAAGGCGTCGGCGATCGAATCCTTGACGATGATGTCCTTGCCAGTCTTGGGATTCTTGAAGGTGCACCATGGGCCACCGTCGATGAGTTGTGCGCCAAACTCCTTCTGCGCCAGTTCGTAGGCCCAGTCACGGAATCCACCTTCAGTGTATTTCATGATGTTGCCTTTGTGGACGATAGTCACGGAAGGCTTGTCATTATCGATCGCGTACTGAATGGCCTTGCGCACCAGACGCTCAGTACCTTCGCGGGAGACGGGCTTGATACCAATACCAGAGGTCTGGGGGAAGCGGATCTTCTTCACGCCCATTTCCTTGATCAGGAAATCAATGACCTTCTTCACGCCCTCGCTACCCTCCTGCCATTCGATACCCGCGTAGATATCTTCGGAGTTCTCACGGAATATAACCATGTCGGTTTTCTCAGGCTCGCGCAGTGGCGAAGGAACACCTTTGAAATAACGTACCGGACGCAAGCAAACGTAGAGGTCCAACTCCTGTCGCAGTGCCACGTTCAATGAGCGTATGCCACCGCCGACGGGAGTCGTCAGTGGTCCCTTGATCGAGACCACATAATCTTTCAACACCTTGAGCGTTTCCTCCGGCAGCCAGACGTCGGGACCATAGACCATGGTCGACTTCTCGCCCGCGAAAATCTCCATCCAGCTGATCTTGCGTTTGCCACCGTACGCTTTCTGTACCGCCGCATCAATCACCTTGATCATCACCGGGCTGATGTCCACACCGGTACCATCACCCTCGATATACGGGATGATCGGATTGTCTGGCACATTCAGAGAATAATCAGGATTGACCGAAATCTTCTGACCATCGGTGGGCACTTTGATATGTTGGTACATCGTTATCTCCGAGGATTGGGCGGATAAGGAAGATTGTAGTTCGGGTCTTGTCAGGAACAAAGACCTTCAGCAAGCCATATGCAGGTCTTATATAAGACATAAGACAACGTTTCGTATTATGCACTAGAATTTCGCTTCGTGCCACAGAAATGCGGCCCCGCCACTGCTCCGGATACGCCGAATGTCACTCATTCTTTTCAACAAACCACACGGCGTCATGAGCCAGTTTTCCGCGCATGCATCCCGCGCTACGCTCGCAGACTACCTGCCTGTGCCCGACATCTATCCGGCAGGAAGACTGGATGCCGACAGCGAAGGACTCATGCTACTGACGGACAATGGAAAACTGCAGCATGAAATCAGTCACCCGGAGAGTAAAAAGCAGAAAACCTATCTTGCGCAAGTTGAGGGCATAGCCAACGCCGCACAACTGGCCTTGTTACAAGCGCCACTGGACTTGGGTGATTTCATCACCCTTGGCTGCCGCGCAGCGCGCATCGAAGCGCCAAACTGGCTTTGGGACCGCCAGCCGCCGGTTCGCGCGCGGGCAGAGATTCCCACCTCCTGGCTGGTGATCACGCTGATTGAGGGCAAGAATCGTCAGGTCAGACGGATGACCGCAGCAGTCGGCTTGCCAACGCTCAGGCTGGTACGCAGTGGCATCGGGCCGTTTTCTCTGGCCACGCATCCGCTGATGCCGGGTGAGTGGCGAGACGTGGGTGAAGACGCATGGCACAAAGTCGAATGAACCTGCGGTAGCGAGGTTTACAATCCTACTGCTACCAATGCCCCCCCTTCAATATGAAAATCATTTTCTCCAGCACTGCCGCGTGGATCTTCGCTGCATTTTTTTCAGTCGGTCATGCGCAGCAGACATTCCCGACCACGATGCTGAGCATCGGTGTCCACCTCATCAAGGCAGAAGTAGCCATCGGTGATGAGCAACGTGCTCAGGGCCTGATGTTTCGAGAAAAAATGGCGTCCAACGAGGGTATGGTCT
>JBIIEY010000103.1:0-6788 GCA_044237595.1 Burkholderiaceae bacterium
GTAATGCGCATTCTTATCCAGATGGGCGCCACTTGGTAGCCGAGATTCAATCGCTTCTCAAAATCTTTAAATGGCGCCGCTTCGATTGCAGCGATATCAAATTGAGAATTTTTATCAATGAAGAAGGACTGTTCAACGATAGGCTCATTTGATGCCATTGCGGCACTTGCGCTGCACAGCCAGAAATAAAAGAACAAAAAGTACCCCAGCCGCCTCAGCAAACTAGAAAAGCGTCCAAGGCCGGGCAGATTGTCCCTGTGGTGCAAGGTAATCACACCGATAGGATTCTTGTCGACCTACGACAATGATTGTGAGCTTTCGTGAACATTGGACACGCATTGGTGATTGAACGTTTTTGCATTCTAACCCTGCCAAACGGTGTGAAACCATTGGCGCTCTTCAGAAGAAAGTCATTTCCGCCATGCTCGCCACGTAGGGTCAAACATTATCGATTATAAGCGTGCGCGGCAGCAGAAGGACCATGCACCCCTGATTGGGCATATCGCCGATCAATCTCCATAAATTGCTGACGCTAGCAATCGCTGGAGGCAGAGATCAAATAAACAGATAAAAACCGTTGAGGGTAATCAGCGTACCTAAAATAAAGACAATGCTGGATCCGGTGACGGACATTTTTGATCTGAAAAACAAACCAAACAAAGACATAAAAAACCCAAGCATCAGGATACCGTTGGCCAAACCGAACCATTTCAGCTTCAGTAGCTGTATCGTGCTCTGCCCTTCATAAAATTTTATCTTTTCGGTCAATGGGGGTTTGCCCGCATTGACTTCTGTGCCTGATTCTATTTTTTGTGCTTGCGTGCGGTAAGTCTCTGCACTGGTCTTGGACAGTTCGCGAAGATCGCTGCTGTAGCCCTCATTTTTCGAAACGATGTGATCCATGAGATCGGCGGTCAGATTGAAAGCCCCCTGCTGCACAGTGAGCGTCTGCACCGACATATGGGTCGTTGATGCCATCAGCTGATTCGTCATGAAGGTATTTTGCGCCTCGGACAATCCATAACTCGAGAATCCCTGCGTGATGATCAAGCCGGTGGTCAGCGCGGCAAGTATTTTTCTGGTTTTGTCCACGCCAGGCACCATCGCAGACTCCGTTGCAATCGGTTGATGTTTTTCAGTCATAGCAAAATTCCCTACCCATGGTACGGTTACAAGGCCATTTTCACTGGCTTGCGGATTTATCGGAACGGAGGTTTTTTCAAGAGCCAGAGTCAGCACTGCAGGACGATCAGGTCGGATCGTGACCATTTCCAGTGCCGAGGCCCTTTTATTGGTGTGGAGGACATCGATGGATTCGAACTCATCCAGATTATCTTTAAGAGAACCCGTCCAGGTTTTCAGATAATCCATGCGCACATTGAGATGCGAATCTTGATCGTTTGTACCGTCGGTTTCCTGCAAGGCAATGACATCGCTGTCAGCGTCACTATCATCAAGTTGTTTTCCACCCCTCGATGCTGCATCACGCAGGTGACGTGATTTCGCTCCAGCACTGGCATCTTTGGCGGCGCGAAAGTCAAAGTCACCATCGCCATCGCTTGTGCTTCGCAGATCGGATTCACCCTCAGCATCGCGTAAGCGACGATTGTCTCCGCCGGCCTGGATATTGCGTAATTGACGCTTGTCGGTGTCGCCTTCACCATCTGCTAGTTTGCGCCTATCGGCTTCGCCTTCTGCGTCACGCAGGCGCCGCATATCGGAGTCGCCTTCCGCATCACGCGAACTGCGTATAACTGTATCACCCTCAGCATCGCGCAGACGCCGCATATCAGAGTCACCTTCGGCGTCACGCGAGCGGCGCAGGTCTGAATCACCCTCTGCATCACGCAGGCTGCGTCTGTTCGACTCGCCACCTTTGGCATCGCGCAGATTGCGCCTGTCCACCTCACCACCGTCGGCATCGCGCAGGCTACGACTGTCTGACTCACCACCTTTCGCGTCACGCAGGTTGCGTATGTCTGACTCAACACTATCAGCGTCGCGTAGGCTACGCTTGTCTGACACACCGCCGCTTGCATCGCGCGGGTTACGTGTGTCAGATATACCCTGGCCATCACGTAGATTCCGCGTGTCCGACTCGCCACTTTCTGCATCGCGCAGATTGCGTATATCTGACGCGCCCTGCGCATCGCGCTGCTGTTGTCTGCGGTCATCCATGGGTCCGCTAGCAGCAGGCTTGATAGAAGCCGCAGCAGCAATTGTGCTGGTTGACTTCTTTACTTGATTTTTGTCTGATTCAGACTGCGCCTTCTTGGCCGAGCTCGACGTCTTATCAATAGCGCTATTTTTTTCAGCGGCCCTGGCATTGGCAGCCATGAGGTCTATGCCGCCTGAGGCTTTGGCCTGACTTTCAAAGGAATCTACATTTTTTTCAAATTTATTGACAATGTCATTGGCCATCTTTGCGACGGATGCAGGAGTCGGCGACGCCTTCACAGCGTTGTCGCCAGCACTCGTTCCAGCATCGGCAAATTGTTTTGTATCGTCAGTATTGATTGTGTTGAGTATCACCTCACCTTTTTTTTCCGACTTTGATGCCTTGCGAATATCCACAGGCCGGTCATTTTTGATGATCAGATGACTAAAGTGTTTCTTGAAATGCGCTTCCGAGATATCAAATCCAGTGAGCATGCGACGAAATAAATCCTGCTCAAGCCGGTCAACTCGCCCATCAGACAACATACAATCGACCACATTCACCAGGATGCATGATTTTTGCTCATGATTCAGAACGGGACTGACCGCATTCATGAAATCAGGAAATTTAGTTCGTTTGACGTATTTCAGTGCTTCCGGAAGAGCATTTTTCGATCCTCTCAATGCCACATTGATCTGACCGATTTCCTCCTTTGCCATCTCGCCATCAACGCTCATCATGTACAACATGGACACCACCAAGGCACGGGACGGCGTCATTGCGCCACCGCTCATGTCCGCGCTGGAACCAAAGACAGAGTGTTTGTTTTTCAGCGATATGGTGTCGAAATAGGGCTTGAAAGAATTTTTGTCATATCCCAAACTGGCCAACATACGAGAAAACAAAATCATCTCTGATTTTGAAAAATCGCCATCTGACATGCTGGAATCACAGACATTGAGCAAGATACAGAGCCGGTTTTCACCTTCAACCACGTCGGGTACTTCGGCCAGAAATTCATCGACACTTTTGGCTTCGACGTATTTCAGCGCTCTTTGCAGGGTTTGCTGATCACCACCAAAAACGGAAAGAAGATGATTGCACTCCTGCTCTGAAATCTCGTCATCGGCCGCCATCATGTACAGAATGGCGACGATCAGAGAAAGATAGGGGGTTAGATAGATCACACCGCCACTGCCGGGCGAGACAAATCCTTGATCCTCGGAGAGGCTTTTCAGCAACCGATTAAAAAGATTTGTTTTTTCCATCACAGACGCAAGCTCGCAGGTGGGCATTGAATACCGGCGCGTTGTATCCGATGGGATCAGATACCGCGAGTTTGCGTACAAGTTACTTGGTCAGTGAACCCATGAGCGCTGCAAAGGTCACGAAGATTCTCAAATCCTCTTGATTTAACTGGTGTCTGAGAGATACGGGAAATGGCTGAGCGATCTGCGTGCCAGCGCCTGAGCCACGCATACGATCATATTGAGAGGATTTGTGGCGTTACAGAGAATTACGCTGATGCGTGAGTAATTGAGAATAATTCGGACGCACCGAGCTATTTTCTGGCGCACATCACCATATTGGTCGCCGTGGTTGCCACCGTCTCTACGGTCGAAAAGCCGGCCTGCTGCAACACCATACCGAGCTTTGCAGGCCCTGCCTGCGCACCGAGTGCCAAGCCAACTTCTTGTGCCATCGACGCAGGTACACAACCCATGGTCGACGCTGTGTAAAACATCTGACCAACGATGTTGAAATTGTCTTCCAGCTTGTCATTGGCAAAGGGTTCGATGATGACCAGCAGACCGTCTTCTTTCAGCTGCCGGCAGGCATGTTCGGCAGCACCTACCGGATCGCCCATGTCATGCAGACAGTCGAAAAAAGCAATCACATCGAAGGTGCCGGTGTAATCCTTGGCGCTGCGCGTTTCATAATGAATGCGTTCGCTCAGACCAGCCTCTGCGGCCAGGCGTTTTGCCTCTTCGATCGACGGACCATGAAAATCAAAACCATGTACCTGAGCGCTGGGAAAGTGCTCGGCAATCAGCATCGTGGAGACCCCGTGACCGCAGCCGACATCAGCAAAACTGCCGCCCGCAGTGAGTTTTTCAGTGAGCGCGGGTATTTTCGGCAACCATCGCGAGACCAGATTGGATTTGTAGACAGGCTTGAAGAAACGTGCGGTACCACGGAAGTAGCAAGCGTGATGCTCGCCCCAGGCCAGACCTTCGCCCGTTTTGAACGCTGCGCGCACTTTGGGCTCGTCCATGACCAGCGAGGCCACGCTGTCATAAGCACCTATCATCAGGGCAGTGCTGTCTTCGTAGGCAAAGACAGCGGCCTGCTCTTCGCTCAGAAAGAAACGACCGAGCTCACTGTCATAAGAAGCGTAACCCGCCGCACACATCGCGCATAACCACTCAAGACTGTAACGGGCGTGAATCTCTGCTGCTTCAGCAAAATCCGCATTATTGCAAGGGCCAACACGTGCCAACGTGGCAAACAGACCCAGCTCATCGCCGATGCGCATGAGTGGTACCAGCTGGGCTGCGGCGACATTTTGAAACACCTGCCATTGCAATGCTTTTAGTGCCTTGGTATCCATACCCATCTCTCTCTTTACACGCTTAATGTGCGTTTTGAAAATTCAGCCACCTATCACTGCTGACACAGTCACCACCAAACCACCCGTCATTTCATATCAAATAAGCATCGCTTTTCAATCGAGTGCATCAAACGCTTGGTATTGCGCTACGGACCACGCGTTATCATACGCTTTAGACCACTTAATCAACCATGGACAGATGAAACGACCCCACCCGGCAGGTATTCGATAAACCGGGCATGTCACACCATCCGCCGACCCTACCCCATGCCCACTGCGATTATTTTTGATACCGAAGCCACGGGCATCGTCGATCCCGTCATTATTGAAGCTGCGTGGATTGCTGTCGATAGCCTGGCGCCCTTCACACTCGGCGACACTTACCATCAACGCTACCAACCCGGCAAACCCATCAGCCTCGGTGCGCTGGCGACCCACCACATCATGGATGAGGAGTTGGTCGATTGCCCCCCCGCCGCCAGCTTTCGGCTGCCCGATGATTTGCAGTATCTGATTGGTCACAACATCGACTTCGACTGGCAGGCCGTCGGCCAACCGGCTGTCAAACGCATCTGCACACTGGCACTGGCGCGTCGCGTCTGGCCGGAAGTTGATTCGCACAGCCAGAGTGCCCTGCTCTATTTTCTGGCGCGTGACACAGCCAGAGAACGCCTGCGCCACGCCCACTCGGCCGAGGCAGATGTACGTATCTGCGGCACGATTCTTGATCACTTGTGCCAGCGTCTCGAGATTGATTCGATGGAAGCGCTGTGGGAAGCATCAGAAAACGCGCGACTTCCCACGCATATGACTTTCGGCAAACACAAAGGCTTGCCACTGTCTGAGGTACCGAAAGATTATGTGCGCTGGCTACTGGATCAGGCCAATGTGGATCCCTACCTTCGTCAGGCATTCACGGCACTTAGCGCGAAAAAATCATAGGCGACGCTGAACCAATTCTCGTTTCATGGACCGCCAGTAAAAGAACCTCATGCAAAGACGACAGATACTACGATGGGCCTGCGGCCTGATGGGTGCCAGCGCATCGATGCCTTCGCTGGTGCATGCACAGGCAGCTCGTGGCGAACTGGTCTGGCGGGAGCGCGCGCTACTGGGTCTGGGCACAACGCTCTGGATCAAAGCTGCGCATACTGATACCAAACGCGTGGAAATCGCGCTGGATGCGGCGGTGCGTGCGATTCGTGATGTCGAACGTCAGATGAGCCTGTTTAACCCCGAGAGTTCATTACAACGTCTCAACGCGCGCGGCGTTCTGGCTCATCCTAAGCCCGGGCTGCTTGAGGTGCTGACTCTATCGCGAGAGATCGCACGTCGTAGCAGCGGCAGCTTTGACGTTAGTATGCAAGCCTTGTGGCTAGCTTGGGAAGCAGCAGCAAAGCAAGGTGAGCTGCCCTCGGAAGGCGTGCTGAAACAAGCGCGCCAGCGCGTGAACTGGCGGGCGCTTGAGATATCGAACGATAGGCTGCGGCTGAATGTGCGGGGGATGCAGATCTCTCTCAACGGTATCGCGCAGGGCTATGCCGCAGACAGCGCCCGAGCGGCACTGATGGCGCACGGAATCGCGCACGCGATGATTGATGCCGGCGAGACTTCGCTGCTGGGCGAGGCACCAGGTGGGCAAGCTTGGGCGTTCGGCATCGAAGATGCGGTGGGCAGACCGCCCGCGTACGCGCGACAAGATGCCACTCAAATACCCATCGTGCAAAGCGATGGCCGCGCTATGGCAACCTCATCCGATGCGCACACGAGTTTCAGCGCGGATCATCGTCACCACCACATACTCGACCCTCGCACTGGCTACTCGCCGACCTATTGGGCCTCGGTGACCGTGATCGCATCACGGTGTGTGGTCGCTGATGCACTGACCAAGGTTTTTTTCATGCTTCCACCATCACAGGTATTACCGATGGCACGCGCGTGGGGTGTGGATGTTGTCCTGCAGGACAAGGCTGGACGATGGCGCGCCAGTCCCGGCGCCAAGGTACGTCTGCCAATGGC
>JBIIEY010000104.1:0-6772 GCA_044237595.1 Burkholderiaceae bacterium
ACTTGCAGGAAAACGCCGACCCGACCTTCTTTCGCAAATGCTTTGCGAATCAGGAAAAATCCCACGCGAATAAGCAGGAACGACAGCAACAGCGGCAGCACGATACGCAACAGACCCACATGCTGCCAGCGCCCCAACACCACCGACGCCAGCGCCATCAGTGCGACGATCAGCAAAGGTGTCAGTACCAGCTGAAAACTGTCGAAGGGCACCTGAAAAATACCCTGATCATGACGCGCCGAGAATTTTTTCATCAACTGCTGAGAAAGCAGCCAGCCTGCCAGAACGCAGCCACCCAACACCAGCACCTGCAATAGCAGATTCGGACGATCGAACTCGGCCTGCAGGTCAACCCAGAGCGGATTTGCCATCATCGTGCTCATTGGGAAATGGCCTGTCCGAGCGTCACGGCGTCGATGCGATGGCGTTCCCAGTTTTGTCTGAACCGGCGCGCCAGCGCGAGGTTGCCCCGAATGAGAAAAAGATTTTCAGAATTCATGCGCTGTGCGCTCCGGGTGAAGTTATAGCTGCCAGTGACGATCACCACATCCTTCGTACCAGCGTCGATGATCATGATTTTGTTGTGCGCATTGCGATAACGCGTCTCCAGCCAGACGGGTATGCCCTTCTCGGCCAAAAAGGACAGTAGGGAAGACGGGTTGTCCGCATGCTGACGGGCATCGGCCAACACGCTGACCTCCAGCCCACGCTGTTTTGCAGCAATCAGGCTAGCGGCGATAGCACGGCTGGTCAACAGATAGGCTTGTACCAGTATCTCGCGCCGGGCTCGCCCCAGAGTCTCCAGTAACAGCGACTCTGCATCATCCCAGGGCGTGAAGGCCACCTGCACCGTGCCCTGCGCAGGCGTCACGGGAACAGCCTCGCCTTCGGCTCGCGTCATCGCGGTAAACGTGAGCAACGTGGCGATAAAAAGACATGCGCAATAGTGCATCGCCCTTCGCATTGCTATTTGGCCCTCTCCAGAGCAGCGGCAAAGAAGCCATCGGTCTGATGAAGATGCGGCATTAGCTTCAGGTAATCCCCCATGACCAGGTCGATTTTCTGTTCTGCGAATATTTGCGACATCGGACGTAGCGTGTACGCAGGATACTTTGCTAGGAACTGTTCGACGATATGTTCGTTTTCCTCTACCAGCAAACTGCAGGTCGCATAAACGAGAAGACCGCCCGGCTTGATCAGGCGTGCCGCCCCTTCCAGTATGGATAGCTGCTTGGTATTGAGCTCATCAACGCCATCTGCGGTCTGTCGCCACTTCACGTCGGGATTGCGACGCAAGGTGCCAAAACCGCTACAGGGCGCATCCACCAGCACACGATCGATCTTGCCTGCCAGGCGCTTGATCTTTGCATCGTTCTCATGCGCGATCAGCACCGGGTGCACATTCGACAGCCCGCTACGCGCAAGCCGTGGTTTGAGACGCGCGAGACGTTTCTCGGAAATGTCGAACGCATACAATCGGCCCGTATTTCGCATCTGCGCACCGAGTGCCAGTGTCTTGCCACCCGCACCCGCACAAAAATCTACCACCATCTCGCCCCGCTTCGCACCCAGAACCTGTGCCAGCAACTGACTGCCCTCGTCCTGCACTTCAATCGAGCCCTCTTTAAACAGCGGCATGTTTTGCAGCGCAGGCTTTTTTGCCAGTCGCAGACCCAAGGGCGCAAACGGCGTCGGTCCTGCGGTAATGCCGGCTTCAGTCAGCGCCAAGGTCGCTGCATCGCGCGTCGTCTTGAGCGAATTCACACGCAAATCCAGCGGCGCAGGTCGGTTCAGCGACTCTGCCACTTGCATGGCTTCCTCATGACCCCATTGCCGGATAAATCGAGCCAGCAGCCAGTCGGGCAAATTTGCCTGCATCGACTCGGGTAAGGTACTGCGATCTATCGATATAAGATGGGTGAGCCATTCGACTTCCTGTTCACTCAGACCGGGCAAAGCATCCATACCCGCGACCTCAGCCAGGCCCAGCAAAGCCATGCGGCGCATCAGAGGTCCGCTGCCTGACTCTGCAAAATTCGTGTACACCAGACGATGACGCAGCAATGCGTAGATTGCCTCGGCAATCATGCCTCTTTCACGACCACCCAGACGCGGATGATCACGAAAGTAACGTGACAGCACACTGTCGGCAGGCGCAGTAAAACGCAAGACATCGCGCAGCGCATCTTCAGTGCTGCTGATGACTGCGGGTGGCAATCTCATGAAAAATCCTTCAGGTTTGACGCTCGCAAAAGCGTTCAGTAAAAACGGTGGCAGATAATTGCACCCGTCGCGTCAAGCGGATGACGCGGCGCGTAGTGGCATCAGGCGGAATGACGGACGACACGCCCGTCGGTCAGCGCATACCGACCCTCAATAAAATCACGCACGGCGCGCGGATAAATCACATGTTCCTGCTTAAGCACGCGTGCTGCCAGTGTGTCTTCGTTATCGGCATCCATCACAGGCACCACCGCTTGCTCAATGATGGGACCATGATCCAGTTCAGGCGTCACGAAGTGCACAGTGGCGCCATGAAACTTCACACCGGCCTCCAGTGCGCGGCGGTGTGTGTCAAGACCAGGAAAACTCGGTAATAAAGATGGATGTATGTTCAGCAGACGACCGTGATATTGCTCAACAAACGCAGGGGTCAGGATACGCAAAAAACCGGCGAGTACCACAAGATCCGGAGAATACTCATCAATCACTGCCGACAACGCCTGATCAAACTGCACTCGACCTGGATAAGCAACATGCTCGACCACGCGCGCTGCGATTCCGGCTGCGCTCGCCGTCGCCAGTCCCGCTGCTTTTGCTTTGTTACTGATGACGGCAACGATCTGCGCGGGCCAATGTTCTGCCGACGCAGCGTGGAGAATCGCCTCCATGTTGCTGCCACGCCCAGAGATCAGAATGACGATACGTTTCATGGCGCGCATTTTAACAGCGCATCATGCAAACGCCGGGGACTACTGAAATGAAAAGAAAACGCGAAAGGGGACTTTTTTCTCGGCCCAGAAATCAGCCGCATCACGGAACACATCCAGCAGGTTTTCGCGAGCTTCCTTGTCGAATTTCTGAGTATTCGGCAATTGCTCCAGCACCACCAAAAAGCCTGACTGCTCTCCCGCCTTGTGGAAGACATTGGTAAGGCAATCTCGCAGCGCGTCATAATTTTTGCCGTAGGGCTTGGGCAGATGGAATGACTCGGCAATCGAGACCAGCACCTGCTGCCGAGTCAGTGCCTGCGCGCAATTTGCATACAGAAAATGCTGCTCAAGCCGGATGGCCTCCGACTGCAGTTCGGTGACGCGGAAAGCCCGGATCGATTGCACAACATTGACAGGAACCGCGCGCAGCAAGCCGCCGCCTGTCGTGTGTTCCTGGCTCTCATCGTCGCGCTGATGGGGCGCGCTGAGCATGTAAATATTCACGGTCGTGTTGAAACAGTCAAAAAACGCACGCAACTCAAAAAATTTATATTTTTACAAGGGTTGCGCGCATTGCAGTCGCATGTCCCTGCCCCAATTAAGCAGACAAGGTCATCAAATGATTATCGGCAATTTGAGATGATACCCGCCCTTTGGTTCCGGCAAAACCCCTGAGCAAGGTTTCAACTGACCAAGGAGTAACAAATTTCTAACAAATGAGCGGTACTTACGCGAAAAACTCAACATCTACGCACATCTTTAGAATTTTCACTATTTTGTTATTCAAACGATGTGTGTCGGTAAAATTTATTAATTATGTAATATTTTCTCAGTGTATTTTCTTTTTGATATAACTTTTGTTGTTGTATTAATACCAAAAAAGCTCAACACTTCATCTCGTCGTGACAAGGTATCGATCTGACCAAGCTCGATCAGTGAACGGGTGTAACTTGCTTCAAACAAGAGATACGAAGCCAACGCACCACCCCGACGCTCTGTCGCACCAATCGCCGATAGCAGCGTCTTGATCGGCAAAGGCAAGCTGCCTACATGACGACTGGCAAGAGAATCCAAAGGTACCGAGGGCGTAATAGCCAGTAAATTGACCATTCGCAAAGGAGTCTGCCGGCGTTGCTCGGGGGTTAGCAGGGATAGAGTCCCGTTAATGCGCGTGATCCGCTCTAGGTCTACAGACAATCCATCCAGAAAAATACTCGACATCGCATGCCCTGCAATCTGCGCCAGGCTGGGATAACCGGAATATTCCGCAAAATTTCTCTGCGGTCCACCCACGTGGCCGCTGCCAATCACCAGTATCTTGGTCGCACCCAGATGAATGGCTGGCGAGACTGGCGACACCTCGCGTATCGAACCGTCACCAAAATATTCGCAACGATCATTGCAGTACAAAGGCACGGCCGGAAAAATTAACGGTATCGCAGCCGAGGCTAACAAATGATCCACACCGATCTGCTGCTGCACCGACATGCGTTGCGCACGACGCCAGGACGGGATGGCGCGTGCCGATTGATAAAAGGTCACATGACTTCCACCCGTGTAGGACGATGCCGATACCGCCAGAGCATCCAACACGCCGGAATTGAGCGCTTGATCCAGGCGCGGCAGATCAAGCATCTTGTGCAGCAAGCCAACCAGCGGGGCATTGTCGAGCAGGGAATTCGGCGGTTGCGCATGCCATTTGCGCAGCAACCAGCCAAACGACAACAGAGACAGCCAGCGCGCACCCGAACGCAGAACGCCGATGGAATCAGCGCGATAAACCTGCTCCACCTCCAGATTCCGCCAGATGTGCAGCAAGTGCGTAACGCTCTCTTCGAAATCATCAGCGCGGCAAGCGAGCGCCGTCGCATTGATCGCACCGGCTGAGGTGCCACAAATAATTTCAAAGGGATTTTGACGAGCCGACCATCCATACTCACTGAGCAAGGAAAGGATAGCCTGCAACACGCCCACCTGGTAGGCGGCGCGCGCACCACCACCAGCTAGAAACAAGGCAGTTTTTTGCGGCTCGGACATGACCGCAGCGTAACAGCAGCCCGGTAGCCCGCCTACAGGTTTGAACTACTGTGGATTGTATGCGACGGTGTAAGCGACCGCTTACTTTGGCTGCATACGAATCGCGCCGTCCAAGCGTATGGTTTCGCCGTTGAGCATCGTGTTTTCAATGATGGTTTTCGCCAGATGGGCATACTCCGCTGGTTTGCCCAGACGCGGGGGAAAAGGCACCATTCGACCCAGCGCATCCTGAACTTCCTGCGGCATACCCAGCAGCATGGGCGTCTCGAAAATACCCGGAGCAATCGTCATCACCCGCACCCCATTGCGAGACAAATCGCGTGCCATCGGCAAAGTCAGTCCGACGACCCCGGCCTTGGAAGAACCATACGCCGCCTGCCCGATCTGGCCGTCATAGGCAGCCACCGAAGCCGTGTTGATGATCACGCCTCGCTCGCCTGCCACATTGGGTTCATGATTGCTCATCGCCAGTGCCGCGAGGCGCGACATGTTGAAAGTGCCAACCAGATTGATATTCACCACGCGCTGGAATACTTCCAGCGGATGCGCACCGTCCTTGCCCACGGTCTTGACCGCAGGTGCCACGCCCGCGCAATTGATCAGACCGACCAGCTGCCCCATGGCCTCGGCCGCAGCCACGACGGCCAGGCCATCCGCCTCGGAGGTCACATCACATTTGAGAAATTTACCGTTGAGTTCGGCAGCCAGCTTCTCGCCTGCCTCTACCTGCACATCCGCGAGCACGACCTTGCCGCCGTTCTCGACAATCATGCGCGCTGTTGCTGCGCCCAATCCCGACGCACCGCCGGTGATGATGAAAACGTTGTTTTTAATTTCCATGATTTCTCCAAAAGGGGATGTGAAAAATGAATGCGGATAAGCGTAATGATACCTGCCCATAGAAAAAGGCAGCCGCAGCTGCCTTTTTCTCACTGCTAGAACAGGCTCAGCCAATAAGACCTTTAGCCGACAGCAGTGGCACTATCAACAACGCGACAATATTGATGATCTTGATCAGTGGATTGACCGCCGGACCCGCTGTGTCCTTGTAAGGATCACCCACGGTATCACCGGTCACAGCTGCCTTGTGCGCTTCACTGCCCTTGCCGCCGTGATGACCATCCTCAATGTACTTCTTCGCATTGTCCCAGGCACCACCACCGGTACACATGGAAATCGCCACGAAAAGGCCCGTCACAATCGTACCCATGAGCAGACCACCGAGTGCCGTGGGTCCGAGCACCAGACCAACGACAACAGGCACCACCACCGGCAAGAGCGATGGAATCATCATCTCCTTGATTGCCGAGGCCGTGAGCATATCCACAGCGCGACCGTACTCGGGCTTGCCAGTGCCTTCCATGATGCCGGGAATCTCGCGGAACTGACGACGCACTTCTTCCACGACCGAACCGGCAGCACGACCGACCGCCTCCATGGCCATCGCACCGAACAGATACGGAATCAGCCCGCCAATGAAGAGACCCACGATGACCATCGGATCGGACAGATCAAAACGGATCTGGATACCGCCCTCCTGCAAGGCATGTGTGTAATCTGCAAACAAGACCAGCGCCGCCAAACCCGCCGAGCCAATCGCATAACCCTTGGTCACCGCCTTGGTGGTATTACCCACCGCATCCAGCGGATCGGTAATGTCACGAACGCTGTCAGGCAAGTTGGCCATTTCAGCAATGCCGCCTGCGTTATCCGTGATCGGACCATAAGCGTCCAGTGCAACGATGATGCCTGCCATCGACAACATGGCGGTAGCAGCCACAGCAATACCGAACAGACCTGCC
>JBIIEY010000105.1:0-6744 GCA_044237595.1 Burkholderiaceae bacterium
AGTATCTGACTATTTTTGGCAATGATTACCCGACACCAGATGGTACCGGTATACGCGATTACATCCATGTGATGGATCTGGCCCGCGGACATCTGGCTGCACTGGAACGACTGTTCAAGCACCCGAACAGTTTTACCGTAAACCTGGGTACGGGTCGGGGCGTCAGTGTGCTGGAAGCCGTTGCAGCCTTCGAAGCCGCCTGCGACAAAAAGATTCCTGTCCGTTTTTCAGGTCGTCGACCCGGTGATGTCGCGAGTTGTTATGCCTCGCCCGAATCTGCCAGGGAATTACTGGGATGGCGCGCTGAAAAACAGCTGGCCGAGATGTGCGCGGATCACTGGCGCTGGCAGCGCAATCATCCCAATGGCTATTGATCGGTACCTAAGCTCACATGTCCTCATGAGCGCGCGCAATCCGTGAGCGAATCAGCACGACACAATAGCGCCATGCTCAATTACTCACTTGCCTACTTCAAACCACGACATGATTATTTCTGAACCAACGCAAGGCCAACCCGAGAAAGTTGCACTGATCACCGGTGTCACAGGACAGGATGGTGCCTATCTCTCCGAGTTTCTGCTCTCGAAAAATTATCTGGTCCACGGCATCAAGCGGCGCAGCTCGCAACTCAATACCGGGCGTATCGATCATTTGTATCAGGATCCGCACGAATCACCACGACGCTTCATACTTCATCATGCCGACATGACCGATACCGCGTCGCTGATACGCGTGATACAGCAGACTCAGCCAGATGAGATCTACAACCTCGCCGCACAAAGTCATGTCGCCGTATCCTTCGAGGAACCGGAGTACACAGCCAACTCCGATGCACTGGGAACGCTGCGCCTGCTTGAAGCGATACGCATTCTGGGGCTGGATAAAAAAACGCGGTTCTATCAGGCCTCGACCTCGGAGTTGTACGGGCAGGTGCAGGAAACTCCCCAGCGCGAGACCACACCCTTCTACCCGCGCAGTCCCTACGCAGTAGCCAAACTGTATGCCTACTGGATCACCGTGAATTATCGCGAAGCCTATGGCCTGTATGCCTGTAACGGCATTCTTTTCAATCATGAATCGGCGATACGCGGCGAGACTTTTGTGACCCGCAAGATCACGCGCGGTCTCGCGCGCATCGCACTTGGATTGCAGGATTGTCTGTATCTCGGCAATCTGGAGGCGCTGCGCGACTGGGGTCATGCGCGCGATTATGTCGAAATGCAGTGGATGATGCTGCAGCAGGAGACACCGGAAGATTTTGTTATCGCGACCGGCCAGCAACACAGTGTTCGGGACTTTGTCGATCGTGCTGCACAAACCCTCGGTATGGAGCTGTCATGGACTGGCACAGGGGTCGATACCTGCGCGTGTGTGGTATCTGCGGGAGAGCATGAGGGTGTTCGACCGGGACAGGTCATCGTGCGTGTAGACCCACGCTATTTCCGCCCCACCGAAGTAGAGACGTTGCTGGGAGATGCCAGCAAAGCCCGTGAAAAACTGGGATGGGAAGCGCGCATATCATTTGACAGCCTGGTCGGAGAAATGGTCGAGAGTGACCTCGCGGCATCGCGCAAATATGCATTAATCCGCAATAACGGCTTCAAGGCCTATGCGCATCATGAGTAAGCCATCGGTGGAACGTATCTTCGTCGCGGGTCATCGCGGTATGGTCGGTTCGGCGCTGGTGCGCGCACTTCGCGAGCGTGGCGATTGTCAACTCATTTTGCGTAGCCGTGATGAACTTGATCTCGCCGATGCCGCACAAGTGGATGCATTTTTTTCTGAAAACGAAATCGACACGGTCTATCTGGCTGCCGCCCGTGTGGGTGGGATTTACGCTAACAATAGCTATCCTGCGGAGTTCATTCGCACGAACCTGCAGATCGAAACCAACGTCATCCAGCATGCCTGGCGCTATCAGGTGAAGCGTTTGCTGTTTCTTGGGTCGTCCTGCATATATCCACGCAATGCGCCTCAGCCCATGCGCGAGGAGTATCTACTGAGCGGCGTGCTCGAGCCTACCAACGAACCGTATGCAGTGGCCAAGATTGCCGGCATCAAGCTGTGCGAGAGTTACAACCGTCAATACGGTACGGATTTTCGCAGCATCATGCCGACTAATCTTTATGGCCCCGGTGATAATTTTCATGCAAAGGACAGTCACGTTTTGCCAGCTCTGATACGCCGCTTTCACGAAGCGCAGCAGACCAATCAACCGGAAGTACAGGTCTGGGGAAGTGGTGAGGCCTTGCGTGAATTTCTGCATGTCGATGATATGGCTCAAGCTTGTCTTTGGCTGATGGATCAGCCCAAAGAGGTTATTGACAAGCTGATCTCGCCGCAATGTGCCCATTTCAATGCTGGCAGCGGTGAAGAAATCCGCATTGCCTCGCTGGCGATGCAAGTAGCCGAAGTGATGGGCTATGAAGGCCACATCGTGTTCGATCGTAGCAAACCGGATGGAACACCGCGAAAGCTCCTTGATTCCACTCGCCTGAGAAGCTTGGGCTGGAAACCGCTCATCAGTTTGCAAGAAGGGCTGCAGCAAACCGCAGAGGATTTTCTTGCCGGGCAAGCAGCGAACCCGATGATCCACGTCTTCTCGGATACCCGCGATGGCCGTCGTACGCGTGACATTCCTCGCCTTCGGCTCTGAGTTTATTGACGATGCCCTCCTCGTCCGCAGCCGACCCGTTTCTGATCCTGCTTGCAGCACTGATGTTGGTGCCAGCAGCATTGGCTTTGTGCGTGCGCCTGCCCTCTGTTGTGTCGCTGGGATTTATCGCCTTGCTCTGCGTTTTTTCATCCTCACCTGGGGTCAACTGGAAGAGGAGAACACCCTATATGCGCGGGGCACCGGACTGTTTTTCTTTTCGCTGATAAATCTTTTACTGTGGCTGGCCTGTGCAGCCGCTGCAATACGGCAGACCGTCAATCAGCAACGAGCGATGATGCCATCGCCATTTCCAAAATTTCTGGCGGCATTCAGTTTCATGCTGCTCGGTCATCTGGTGCTGGGATTGATGGCAGAGCAGCCACTGCCCGCGATACTGAGCTACAGTGGACTGATCAATGTGCTCAACATGCTGCTGTTTAGCGTCTTGCTGCTCATAACACTGACCGATGAGAAGCACAGACAGCGCCTGCTCTTGCTCATACTGGTGCTGGCGGGGATCCGTGCAACTTTCGGTCTGGTGCGCTACGCGTTCTTTGGCGGTGATAGCGCCAATCCTTATCGAAACTTCGAAAATCTGGACATACGGCTGGTGTATTTCGATATTGGCGATAACTACATTGCTGCACTCGCCGCCTTTTGTCTGGCCTGGCTTTTACTGATGCCCGGCGTGCGCATGTCGCTGGCAAAACGCCTGCTGCTCTGGGGCTGGCTGATAGGGGAGATTGCTACGGTCGTACTCTCATTTCGACGTTCATCTTTGGTTGGTCTGTCACTCATGTTTGCCGTGCTCATGTGGCGACTGCCCTGGCAGCGACGACTGCTCTTTGGCGCTCTGGGTGCATTGGCACTGATTCCGGCTGCTGCCATATTGATGCAGCAGCGACTGCAATTCAGTACCGGCAGCAAGAGCTTCATTGCGACTTTACTTTATGACGTAGGACCTGATCGCGGCACCAACGTCAGTCGGTTTTATGAACTCGAGGCAGCCGCGCGCAGTCTTGATGGCTACTGGCTATTTGGTTTGGGTAGCTGGGGAACCTACTACGGTAATGAAGATATTCTTGACTACCACTTTGGAAAATTTGATTTCGTACACAGCGGCTTCGGACATCTGGTACTGAAATCCGGTCTGGTAGGCCTGCTGATTTTTCTGGGACTGCTGGCAGCGTTTGCAATGCACTATCTTCGTCACCGGCGGCGAATGAAAGGCAACAGCGCATTGCTGGCCGATGCGGGTTTCGCCGGTCTTTTGTTCTGGATGCCAACTCTGCTGATTGGCACACCCGTCATCGAATTTCGCACCATGCTGCTGCTGGGGCTGACGCTCGCCATGCCCTATCTTGCGCACCGTGTCGGCTCACGCAATTCATCCACCCAAGCTGCTCTCTATGCTGCTGCGTAACTCACTGTGGCATTTGAGCGGGAATGCGGTGCCCGCACTGGTGGCATTGGCAACGGTGCCCTTTCTGATCCGCGGACTGGGCCTGGAGGGTTTCGGCATCGTCACCCTCATCAGTTCGGTCGTGGGCTATTTCGGCGTGCTGGATATCAATCTATCGGCAGGCTCCATACGCTATCTCTCGCACTATCACGCGCAGAATGATCGCGAACGCTTTGCCGAGACATTCTGGTTTGGGTTTATTTTTTATACGGCACTGGGACTTACCGGCTGCTTTCTTCTCTTTGCATTCGCTCCTCCTTTGCTCGCATTTTTTTTCAAGGCGTCTGAAATACCGACAGAACAGACGCTGCATGCGCTGCAGCTGGCCGGCCTGGGATTTCTTCTGTCACAGTGGCAGAACTACTTGATGATCGTGCCGCAAGCCTTGCAACGCTACGACCGGGCGGCGCAAGGTGAGGCCTTCTTTGGTGTGATGGTCAATATCGTCTCGGCCTTTGTTGCGATGACGGGCAGCGGTATCGCTTACGTCATTGGCGCGCGCATCGCGGTCTCGGCGCTGCACAGCCTGTGGCTGGTGTGGCTGCTGTCACAATGGGGTCTCAAGCTGAGACCGGTGTGGCCACGACGTTCAATTGCTGCGGATCTGACGGGTTTTTCTGCTTACGCTTACCTTTCGCGGCTGGCTTCGCTATTGCACCAGCATGCAGACAAACTCATCATCGGCGCGATTGCAGGACCACAGGCACTGACCTTTTATGCGGTGCCATCCCAACTCGCCAGCCGCATACTCGGCCTGACCTACCGCCTCTCGAGCGTGATTTATCCACGCGTCTCTGCATTGGCAGCTCTCGGAGAATCTGCGCAACTGCGCCGTATGTACCTGGATGTCACACGACTTCTTACCTATATCAATTTTGCAGTACTCGGGATCATCGCACTAACCGGTGAAGAATTTCTAAGACGCTGGGTGGGTGCAGAGTTTGTCACCAGCAGCTATCCGGTGCTTCTGCTTGTCACACTAGGTCTGCTCATGGATTCGCTGACGAATATCCCTTCGATGGTCAATGACGGCCTCGGGCATCCGCGCGTGACAGGCGGCTTTGCGCTGGTGCGCGGCTTAATCGGTGTGCCACTGGTATTCATAGGCACACAAAGCGGCGGCATCCTGGGTGCGGCAGCCGGGCATTTGCTGGCGTCTGTATTGATTACCATTGCCTTTCTGATGTATGTGCATGGTCGTACGGTGCCCGTATCCCTGTCGGACACCTTGCGACTTTCGTGGATGCCGGGTCTCATCACCGGCGCCTGTGTCTTGTCGCTGATGCTGCCGTTGAAATACTGGCTGCCCGAAAATCTGATCGGCATGCTAACACTGGCAGTTGTGGCGATGCTGACGCTGATTACGGCGGGATTTGCCTTCGTGGTCAGTTTCGATGAGCGCCATGCTTTGTGGTCGGCGACGCGTCGCTTTTTACCCGGCGTACGCTGAGATGCGCATCTTGATGGTTAGCGAGGATTTGCCAGCGCCCTCAATGGGCGGACTCGCTCGCCACGTGCTCGCGCTCTGCAGAGCACTGTCCGATGCCGGGCATCGCGTCGACCTCATGGGTAATGATGATTTTCCTGCAGAAGTTGTCAGGGAAGCGATGCTCTTCGGTGGACAATTTTTCCCCGAATTACGAGGACAATTCAGCGGTTGGAAGGAAATGTCGCTGGGTGTTTTCATGCCGGTAAAGCGCAGCCTGCTGGCACGGCGTTTTGCTCGAGCGATGCAGCGCAGAGCCAGTGACTATGATGTGATTCACTACCATGGTCACTTGCCCAACGTGGCGTACTACTTGTCGCCTGCAACTAATTTTTTACAGACACGCCACGACCAGGGTAGCGATTGCCTGATACATACCCGATTTCGCCGTGGTGAAGTCTGTAACGATATCCAGCCTCAGGCATGCGCAGGTTGTCGCAGCCATCATCCCAACCCACTCCAGAAATACATCTCTGCACTTGCCGTGCGTCGTTTTCGTTATGAGGTTAAGGCAGGATTTTTACGACATAAAACCGTGTTTGTCTCTGATATGCTGCGCAAGAATTTATCACGCTGCTTTGGTGATCAACACTGGGGTATCACGATACATAACTTCGTCGATACGTCGCATTTGCGAAATCTGAATACGCACGAGCAGATTACGCTACCCACTGAGCGACTGCGTGTATTCATCGCCGCCAAACTCTACCCCGCCAAGGGCGTGAGTGCCTTGCTTGCAATTCTGGAGCCTCACCTAGGTCATCGCATTGTTATGGATATCGCAGGTGATGGCGAAGAGGAAGCCATGCTGCGCAAGCGATATGCGAATGTGAATTTTCATGGCTGGCAAAGCATGGAAGCGACACTGAAGCTTGCTATGCACGCGCAGGTAATCGTGGTGCCTTCTGTTTGCGAAGAAGCCTGCTCGACTACGGTGCTGGAAGGTCTGTTGCTGGGAAAAACAGTGTTCGCATTGCGACGCGGCGGCACGCCTGAATTAAGTATTTACGCCAGCCGGCCTGATCAACTGCGCCTGCATGAGCATTTGGAAGATCTTGCCAATGCCTTGCTGAATCACATACCTCGAGCAGATTGCGTAGTCTCACCACAAGCACCGGCCGATGCCAGTCATGCTGCAGG
>JBIIEY010000106.1:0-6733 GCA_044237595.1 Burkholderiaceae bacterium
CGGCCGTGTGTTGTGATGCAAGTGTCGGCGTACATGAGCCAGCAAGCCGCTGCAGGCATCTTCGATCAGATCGAGCACCTGTGTGAAACCTTCTTCACCGCCATAGTAGGGATCGGGTACAACAGCTGCATCATGCTGTTGGCAGAATTCCGTCAGACGCCGGAGTTTGTAGCGCATTGGCGGTGGACAGGCGTATTCAGCGAGCGCCAGATTATCCCAGTCCATCGCCAGAAGTAAATCATGTTCAATGAAATCTGCCTCGGTGATCTGTCGGGCGCGTAAGTCGGACAGGTCATAACCGCGCTGTGCCGCGGTGTGCTGGCTGCGACCGTCCGGTGGTTTGCCCGGATGATAGTTGTGTGTGCCGGCTGAGCTGATATGTACGATCGCATCAAGGCTTGCTTCTTTGACCATGTGCCGGAACACGCCGTGCGCCGTCGGACTGCGGCAGATATTGCCCATGCAGAGAAAAAGCACGCTGAAGGTTGCCTGCGGTACAGTACTCGTCTCTGTCGGCGTGAGGGTCTCGTTCATTATTGTTCTATCGTGATGCTCCCCTGCCGGGGTGCGTCCGTGGTTGTGCCTATTCTACATCTTGAAATAGCCTTGAACGATCTCTGTCGCAACCAGAATAAATGGTTTTTTTCACCTTTTTTTATAATCGCACTTCAAAAAAACTGATTTTGTACCCGATCACCGTAACGCGTGGCGATGACTTTGTATGAAGTTTGTGCAGAGCCAGGATCGAGTATGCTGACTTTCCAGCCGCTGTTGCTGACAAATCGGCCCATCATCAAGCCTTTGTCGCGTTGTACGATGAATTTCGCGCCTGCAGCAGTCTCGTAATAATTTTTTTGCCCAGCCAGGGTATCCAGTGACCCCTCGGGCGTTACCTCAGAGACCCCAGTGATGGTGTAGCTCAGATCAGCGGCCGCATTGGCGGACAAGCTCAGGTTCAGCAAGAGGCTTGCGAGCAGAAGTCGCGCAGAGGTGAGAAGGTACTGACGCAAGGCGTATCTTTTTAAGAATCATTTTGATGCGACATCCTAAAGGGAATGTTGTGGGGCTGCAGGCAACGCCCTTTATTCTCGGTTACAGCGTGCCGAGTTCGAGATCTGCACAGAGCCGTGAGATGGCATCCCGCTTGTTCGGAAAGATTTTGATGTATTTGCGCAAGCCATTGCGTATGTGTTCTTCAAACAGTTTCGCCGGATAGAAGCTTACCTGCCGGTCCTGTCCATAAAAATCATAGGCGATGACTTTGTACTGCGCCCATTTAGGCCAGTCCCGTGAGAGTTCTTGTGCTTCCGCATTCTTCAGCCGGCACTCGAAGCCACTCTCGCCAAATTCAGAAAAATAAGGACTTTGCGTGGGATCAGGCCCCATGAATGCGCGCAATTTTTCCGGATTGCTCCACAGTAGTGTGCGCAGACAAAAATCCAGTACCTTGTCGCGCTCCGAGTCAAGAAACTCGAAGGGCAGCATTTCAGGTCGGTAGAGAAATTGCATGGCTTGCTCCACTAGATTTTCGGATTGTAGAGACCTTGTTTTAAAAGGTGTCATGACGAGGCTGCGGCAGATATTTTTCCCACACTACAGAAGGCAAGTATGTAGTTTATTGATCGCGTTCTATAAGTTATCAAAATCATTGATTCTGTTGCATGAGCGCCGCATGTTTTTATGTGCTTCATCGGAATCCATAAATAATTTATCGCAAATGCTTGCCTGGATTTTCTTGTGCCAAAAGGCAAGGCTTTAGGATCAGACAGTCGAGCACAATCACAGGCGCCTACTTGTCACCTCAGATTTTCTGCGCGCTGATTTTGGAAAGCGGAAGTGCGATGGAGCAGGATGCTGTGAGGAGATTTGATGGAGTGAGTGACGTGTTGGTGCCAGCTCAGGATGGGGCACTGCCTTGCTGCAAAACGCTGATTTATTCAGCATCCGTCTAGCTTAAAACGCGTCTAAGCCAGTGACCTATGTCGGCGATTTCTTCTTCGCAAACCGAGTGCTGCATCAGGTAGTCATGCCACTCGATTTCATACCCTTGTTCACGCAACAGGTCGCGCGAAGTTTCTGCTCGTTCGATCGGGACGACGCTATCCCCTCGGCCGTGCGCGAGGAAGATCGGCGTTTGCTGATTTGCGGAATGACGCTCTTCGGCGATTGCATCGGCAAGTGGCAGATAGCCAGATAAGCAGAGCAGGCCTGCAAGCGGTTGCGGGTGGCGCAGCCCGGTTTGCAGTGTCATGGCACAGCCCTGAGAGAAACCTGCCAGAACAATGCGCGATGCTGGAATACCTCGGCTCACTTCACGCTCTATCAATTGCTCAATGCGCGCTTGCGATTGGCGCAAACCGGCTTCGTCTTCGCGGCGGACGAGATCCATGCCCAGAATGTCATACCAGGCCCGCATCACATAGCCGCCGTTGATGGTTACTGGCATGGTTTCGGCGTGCGGGAAGATGAAACGTATGCCGGGGCAGCCGGAGAGGTCGAGTTCGCCGACGATGGGCACAAAGTCATTGCCATCTGCTCCCAGACCATGCATCCAGATGACGGCGGCTTCAGGATGCTCAGTTGTACTCAGCTCAATGGTTTCGAGGTAGGGCAGGTCGGTCATGGCTTCAATGAGATGTTATTTTTCGCAGTTATTTTGCGCGGATCGCCGATTTAGGACGAAAAGCTTTGCATACGGCATCATGGGTTTCGACGTAAGGACCACCAATGAGATCAATGCAGTAGGGCACAGCAGCGAAGATGCCGCCGACAATCGATTGACCTTGATCATCGCGTAGGCCTTCCAGTGTTTCGCGTATGGATTTCGGCTGCCCGGGAAGGTTCATGATGAGCGCCGCGTGATCATGAGATTCGCGGATCACGGCCACTTGCCGCGACAGAATGGCAGTGGGCACGAAGTGCAGACTGATTTGCCGCATCTGCTCGCCAAAGCCCGGCATGATTTTCGTGGCAACGGCCAGCGTCGCTTCGGGGGTCACATCGCGCCGCGCTGGCCCGGTGCCGCCCGTGGTCAGCACCAGATCGCAGCCGACCTGATCAACCAGTTCAATCAGCGTCTTTTCTATCAATGCCTGTTCATCGGGGATCAGGCGAGTCTCCATCTGCCACGGACTGCTAACCGCGTTCGAAAACCAGTCGCGCAGTGTGGGTACCCCCAGATCTTCGTAAACGCCGGTTGAGGCGCGGTCTGATATTGAGACCAGTCCAATCAACAGCTCATCGGGATGATTACGGGTTTTCTTCATCGTCATGGTGTTCAGATTCGGTCGGAGACTGAGTTTCGCCCTGAAGTGTTTTCAGCAGCTGAAAAATTTCGCGATAAGCTTTGGGCGGTTTTTTCTCGGCTTGCTCTTTTCGCGCATTGCGCACCAGCGTACGCAGATGTTGTATATCGAGCTCAGGATGTCGCGCGCGCAGCTCGGTGATTACGCTGTCATCTTCCAGCATGCGATCGCGCTGTCGCTCGATCGCATGCAAAGCCGCTGCCTCGGCGCGAGATGTACCGCGCCAGCCATCGACCGCAGTTTGTATCACGCTCACTTCTTCTTCGGTAAGCGTGCGCATTTTCTTGCCGACATACTGGAGCTGGCGGCGGCGTCCCTCATGGTCGCTGATTTGCTGGCAGATGAGGATGGCTTCCTGAACGTCCTCGGGCATGGGTATGCGTTTGACACGGTCACGCGCGGCGTTGACAAGCGTTTCGCCCAGCTTCTGCAGAGCGGTGCTTTCACGCTTGAGTTGGGATTTGGACGGGCGATCGTATTGCTGTTCGAATTCACTGGATTGGAATCCGACAGCGCCCCGGTTGGCGTTGGGCATGATGGACGGCCTATGGCATTCTTGAACGGCTGCTATGATACCTGCTTTGACCCGGACATCCAGAAAACGCCCCATGACCCAATCATTTTTCAGCCACAGCCAGGATCAACTCAAAGAGATCGCGCAGGATGTGCTGCGCTTTGCAAAAGATAAAGGTGCTTCGGACGCTGCCGTCGAGATCAGCGAGGGCCAGGGCTTGTCTGTCACGGTGCGAAAAGGGCAGATCGAAACCATTGAGCAAAACAAGGACAAGGGCATCGGCGTGACCGTGTACCTTGGCCGTGATCGCGCCATTCGCCGGGGTAATGCGAGTACTTCGGATTTTTCCGCGCAGTCGCTCAAGGACACGGTCGAAGCTGCCTACAACATCGCCCGCTTTACCGCTGAAGATGATTGCGCTGGCTTGCCGGAGGCGGAACTTCTGGAGATGCAGCCGCGCGACCTCCAGCTTTTTCACCCCTGGGCGCTGACTGCCGAGCAGGCCGTCGCGCTGGCCCAGCGTACTGAGGCCGCGGCTTTTGCGGTTGACAAGCGAATTACTAACAGTGAGGGTGCCAACACCTATGCGCAGCAGTCGCATTTCGTGATGGCCAACTCACGCGGTTTCATGGGTGGCTACCCTTATTCGCGCCATTCACTCTCGGTATCGCCCATCGCTGGCAAGGGCAATAATATGCAGCGCGACGACTGGTATTCATCCGATCGCGATCCGACCAAGCTGGCGCAGCCTGAAGCGATTGGACGCTATGCCGCCGAGCGCGCCCTGTCGCGGCTGAGTGCACGCAAGCTCGACACCCGCAAATGCCCGGTTCTGTTTGAGGCGCCCTTGGCAGCCGGCTTGCTGGGATCGTTTGTGCAAGCCGTGTCTGGTGGATCGTTGTATCGGAAGTCCACTTTCCTGACCGATTCTCTGGGCACGGCCGTTTTTGCGCCGGATATACAGATCGTTGAAGATCCACACGTGCCGGGCGCTGTTGGATCTTCGCCTTTTGACGAAGAGGGTGTGCGCACGCATCGTCGAGAAGTGGTCAGCAATGGCATTGTGCAGGGATATTTCCTCTCGACGTATTCCGCACGCAAGCTCGGTATGCAAACAACGGGTAATGCCGGCGGGTCCCACAATCTGCAGATTGTGTCGTCGACCACGCGCGCTGGTGATGATTTCAAATCGATGCTCAAAAAGCTCGACACTGGTTTGCTGGTGACTGAACTGATGGGCCATGGCGTCAATTACGTTACGGGCGATTACTCGCGTGGTGTCTCAGGTTATTGGGTGGAGCGAGGCGTGATCCAATACCCTGTCGAGGAAATCACCATTGCAGGCAATCTGAGGGATATGTTCAAGAATATCGTCGCTATTGGCGATGACGTTTTGATTCGCGGTACGAAAAAGACTGGCTCCATCCTGATCAGCACGATGACGATCGCTGGCGGTTAAAAAAATGCTCGGAACGTATCTTGACTGATTTTTAAGATATCCGTCTGGCGCGGTAGTGGGCATGCAAACCCCGGACTGCGCCAGTCGATTTGAACCTGGCTGATCCGTCTTAAGCCCTCCATTTCTCCTTCCTGCAAACGCTTCCTGCCTATCGTTTGCTTTCGACCAAACTGATTGCCCGCAAAAGCGCTTGCGAAATTTTCTCTATGGTTATTCCCCAAGGAAACATCAGGCAACTCGGGTGCCCCTAAGTTTCCTGAGCTTTTTTACGTGAATTGATGCGGTTTTACGACATCTCTTTCCTCGCGTTTTTATTCATGGTGGCGCTAGGAAATTTTTATTAATTGTGCAGAAATGTTTCAGACAGTGCGTGCAAACAACAGATGCGTATTTGCATGTAACTCCCTATTGCTGTATTCGAAGTCACCCTCCTAGAATTGCCATTGATTTAACAGCAAAGGCGCGAGCTCACAATAATGCCGATCGGCGGGCTAGCGCTTTATTTTTAAACTGGGAGAAGGGGACACACTCATGACACGTCGTACTTTCATCAAAAAAGCGGCTGCTGGTGCAGCGGCTGGTATCGTGGCAGCACCTGCCATAGCGCAGACCAATCCGACCATTAACTGGCGACTTGCTTCCAGCTTTCCCAAGTCGCTCGATACCATCTATGGTGCCTCCGAGATTCTGGCAAAGCGCGTTGCTCAATTAACAGATGGAAAATTTAACATTCGTGTATTCCCGGGCGGTGAAATCGTACCGGCACTACAAGTGCTGGATGCGGTACAAGCGGGTACGGTAGAGATCGGACACTCTGCTTCTTACTACTACTTCGGCAAGGATGCGACCTTTGCATTCGATACCTCGATCCCCTTTGGCATGACATCACGCCAGCAAACAGCCTGGATGGATCAAGGCGGCGGTCGCCAACTGATGCGTGAGTTCTTCCATGACTACGGTATCGTGAATTTCATGGGCGGTAACACCGGCTGTCAGATGGGTGGCTGGTTCCGCAAGGAAGTGAACTCACCGCAGGACCTCAATGGCCTGAAAATGCGTGTCGGTGGATTCGCCGGACGCGTCATGCAACGTCTTGGTGTGGTACCCCAGCAAATCGCTGGTGGCGACATTTATCCGGCACTGGAAAAGGGCACTATCGATGCGGCGGAGTGGATCGGTCCTTATGATGACGAAAAGCTGGGATTCAACAAAGTCGCTCCTTTCTACTACGCCCCCGGTTGGTGGGAAGCCGGTGCGCAGTTATCGTTCTATGTAAGCCAAAAAGAATGGGACAAGCTGCCCAAGGACTATCAGGCAGCGCTTGAAGTGGCTACCTATGAGGCTCATGTCACAATGCAGGCGATGTACGATGCACGTAATCCTGCAGCATTGGCTCGGCTGATCAAGAATGGCGTGAAGGTACGTTCATTCTCCAAGCCGATTATGGATGCTTGC
>JBIIEY010000107.1:0-6728 GCA_044237595.1 Burkholderiaceae bacterium
CCAAGCGCGGCGTATTGCCCAAAATGGCGCTGTTCGGCGATATCGTTGGCGATGACGAAGAAGCCGTAGCCCGCGCCACCTCCGAAGTCGTTCGTATTGCCAATACCCGCGTGGGTGAAGGTTTTGTCGCTGTCAGCCCTGAGGCGCGTAAAAAATTCTGGCTCGATCGCGCACGCACAGCAGCCATTGCCCGCCACACCAATGCGTTCAAGATTAACGAAGACGTCGTCATTCCGCTCGACCGCATGGGCGAGTACACCGATGGTATCGAGCGTATCAATATTCGTTTATCGATGGCCAACAAGCTCAAGCTGGTCGCCGAATTGTCATCCTATTTCGCGCGGGGCCAGCTAAAGCTGGGCAAGAGCGATGATGATGAAGGTCTCGAAATACCGCCGGCCGAATTACTTGAAGATCGTGTTGCACAAGCTCTGAGCCTCTTGGAATCGGTGCATGCGCGCTGGTCCTGGCTGCTGCAGCATCTCGATACCACCATAGATAGCGCACGCAAAGAGCTCGCCGAACTCGGACTCTCACAGCGACTCGCCGAAATTGACGCGGCGGGCCTGCGGCCTGATCTGCGCGTATTCGATGTGCTTCAGGATCGCAGCATCCGAATTTCATGGAAAGTCGAAGTGCGCGCGCAGCTACGGCAGATTTTTAGTGGTGCCGCCTTCAAGCCCGTGTTGGAAGAATGCAGCGCAATACATCAGCGTGTCTTGCGTGGTCGTGTATTCGTTGCACTGCACATGCACGCGGGCGATGGCAATGTGCATACCAATATCCCGGTGAACTCCGACGATTACGATATGCTGCAAACCGCGCATGCCGCGGTCGTCGAGATCATGGCGCTGGCCCGATCATTGAATGGCGTGATCTCCGGCGAGCATGGTATCGGCATCACCAAGCTCGAATTTTTAACTGAAGCCGAGATCAGCGAATTTCGCGATTACAAACAACGTATCGATCCTGAAGGGCGCTTCAACAAAGGCAAGTTACTGAACTCACCCGAACTGCATGCGGATCTGCGCAATGCCTACACGCCGTCCTTTGGCCTGATGGGCCATGAATCGCTGATCATGCAGCAAAGCGCTATTGGCGCGATTGCCAATAGCGTAAAAGATTGCCTGCGCTGCGGCAAATGCAAACCTGTCTGCGCCACGCATGTACCGCGCGCGAATTTGCTTTATTCGCCGCGTAACAAAATTCTCGCGACTTCTTTGCTGGTCGAAGCGTTTTTGTACGAAGAACAGACACGGCGGGGGATATCTATACGTCACTGGGAAGAATTCGAAGACGTTGCCGATCACTGCACCGTCTGCCACAAATGCCTGACACCCTGCCCGGTGGACATCGACTTTGGCGATGTGTCGATGAACATGCGCAATCTGCTGCGCAAGATGGATAAAAAATCCTTCAATCCCGGCACCGCAGCGTCCATGTTTTTCCTGAATGCGAAAGATCCGGCCACCATCAACGCCACACGTCAGATCATGATCGGCTGGGGTTACAAGGCACAGCGCTTTGCCCATGACGTGCTGAAAAAATTCGCGAAAAAACAAACCGAGGCGCCGCCATCCACACATGGCAAGCCACCCGTGCGCGAGCAGGTGATTCATTTCATAAACAAGAAAATGCCCGGCAATCTGCCCAAGAAAGCCGCGCGTGCCTTGCTGGATATCGAGGACGACAAATTCGTTCCAATCATTCGCGACCCGAAAGCCACCAGCGCCGACACCGAAGCGGTGTTCTACTTCCCCGGCTGCGGTTCCGAGCGTTTGTTCTCGCAAGTGGGTCTGGCTACCCAGGCCATGCTCTGGCATGTGGGCGTGCAAACTGTTTTGCCGCCGGGTTATTTGTGCTGCGGCTATCCGCAGCGCGGCTCTGGTGATTTTGACAAAGCCGAAAAAATCATCACCGATAACCGCGTGCTGTTCCATCGCGTGGCCAATACGCTGAATTATCTCGACATTAAAACAGTAGTCGTGTCCTGCGGCACCTGCTACGACCAGCTACAGGGCTATGAATTTGACAAGATCTTCCCCGGTTGCCGTATCGTCGACATCCACGAATATTTGCTCGAAAAAGGTGTCAAGCTCGAAGGTGTGACGGGTACTCGCTACATGTACCACGACCCTTGCCACAGCCCGATGAAACAGCAGGATCCGCTCAAAACCGTCAATAGCCTGATTACGACGATTGATGCGCAGAAGATCGAAAAGAACGATCGCTGCTGCGGCGAATCCGGCACGCTTGCTGTGTCGCGGCCTGATGTATCCACGCAGGTTCGCTTCAGGAAAGAGAGCGAGATGACTAAAGGTGCAGACAAGCTACGTGCCGATGGTTTTGAGGGAGATATAAAAATTCTGACTTCCTGCCCGTCTTGCCTGCAGGGCCTGTCGCGTTTCAATGACGATTCTGGCACGGACGCAGACTACATCGTCGTCGAAATGGCGAGGCATTTGTTAGGCGCCAACTGGATGCCAGAGTATGTCGCCCGCGCCAATAATGGCGGCATTGAGCGAGTGCTGGTCTGAGTATGAGTGAAAAATTACCAGACTGCGAACTGTGCGAATCCCCGGGTGGCGAGGTGCTGCATCAGGGCACACAGTTTCGTGTCGTGCTGGTAGCTGATGAAAACTATCCTGGATTTTGCCGCGTCATCTGGCGCGATCATGTAAAGGAAGTCACCGATCTCAGCGAACTCGACCGCATGCTCTTGATGGACGTACTTTGGCAGGTCGAGCATGTGGTGCGCGAGGTCATGCAGCCCGAGAAAATCAATCTTGCCAGCTTTGGCAACATGGTGCCGCATCTGCACTGGCATGTCATACCGCGCTACACCGATGATGCGCATTTTCCAGCGCCCGTCTGGGCTGAATCCAATCGCCAGCCTCCAGCCGCCTCTCTTGAGAGGCGTCGCGAACGTCTGCCGGCACTGCGCGCGAAGATGCAGGAAAGATTGTCCACCTATCTATAGTCTGCAAAGTCGCATTTTGAAGTCCGTAATTGCGCTGTCTGCATTCTCCCGAGGTGCACGGCATAATCACGCCAACTCGCGGTAACCTACAGGCGCTTAATCAGCGCCCCACCGTGACCGATTCATCCTGACAGATGAGCCCTCACATCGCACCATGAATGGATTATTTATGTCAGACACGCCCGTACCGACCGCCATTGCGCTTCGCACCACCTCACGCGTTCTCGAGTTGAGCTATGGCGATACCAACTATCAACTGCCTTTTGAATTCCTGCGCGTCTATTCACCTTCGGCGGAGGTGCGCGGTCATGGGCAGGGACAGGAAGTGCTGCAGACCGGCAAGCGCAACGTTGGCATTACAGCCATCGAGCCCGTGGGTCACTATGCGATACGCATCGTGTTTTCGGACGGACATGACAGCGGCATTTATTCGTGGGACTTGCTGCAGTCGTTTTGCCAGAACCAGCCGCGGCTGTGGGATGAGTATTTGAGCAAATTACTGGCAGCCGGCCATCTTGGTGAAAGCGGACGGGATGTGGCGATGGTGAAGTCGGGCGGGGGCGGCTGTGCGGTATGAGTATCCGAAAATATTGGAGTGAGGTGGCTACTGCACACGATTGTAAGCATCGTAAACATCTTCTATGCTGATTTCTTTCGGTATTTGGACTTTGATACGAAGGTGAGGATGAGTTAGCGTCAAATTTTTTGTCGCCTTAGCAAAAGAATTCAGTATCTCGTCTTTTCGTCGCTGATTTTCTTCCGGCTTTTCCGACAATAGCAATATTGGTATGTGCATCGCGATAGGTAGCTCAACTAATTGGGTCGCATCAGGTGCGGTTGATGGATCCTTCAACCCCGATGGAATGCGATTTAAAATTTCTTGAAAAATTGTTTCATAGAGCTTATCCAAATCTTGACTACTGATCATTGTGTCATCTGGGTAATCAATTCTTAGCAGATCAAATAGATTCCGATTTCCCGCTATGGAAATTTGATCTTTGATAGTGATGGAAATATCACTATTTTCAAGAAATATGACGCTGGACTTAACATCAACGGGCAACATACTTAATTGAGTGTGGATACTAGCTGTATTGTTAGGGTCTATGACAACATAAGCTGCATCAGTTCCTTCAATACTTTTTGGCATTAAATCGATTTGAATAGGTACATTTTTTGATTGGCGCACATTCATTTTTTGAAGCTCACTCGCCAAAAAAATTTCTTTGCTCAATTTTGTCAGATATCCCTCTTCAAAAACAAGGTTTTCAGATTGACCTGAAGTTTTTGTTTTTTTGCCGTTATGGTTTTTTGTTTGAGTTATAGATTCTTGCCAAGTCAGTCCAAAATCTTTAATTGCTTCGTAATCGATAAAAACGGGCACCACATTGTTTCCGATATCATTTTCACTATCCCCTTCTTTTTGCAGAACATATTTTTCTTGTAGAAAATTAAACAAGTGTTCTGACTGTGAATTTATAAGACTATTGTTTAAATTCAAGCCTAAAGTTTCCTGCGACTTTATTACATATGCTTTAAAATTTCCCAATTCTTCAAAATTTTCATCACCTTCAGGCATTTTTATTCTAACTTTAATTGAATCGAGGACTTCTTTTGCCTGAGTTTGCTTTGTAAGATATTCAGACAATTTTTTAAATTCATTATTTACTTTATTTGCATAAAAATTGTGTTTATGAAGCCCAATGCTTTGCTTTATATTATGAACGCTTGATAATTCCTCCGCGGGAAGTTTGGCTTGGCTCATTATTGTCAAAATACGGGTTCGAGCCTCCTTATAATCACGCGCTACCAAAAAACCTGACCTCAGCTTGTCGGTAAAAAATTGTTTGAATGAGTCTTTTCGAACATAGAGCTCTATCTGTCCACCTCCAATTTTTCTTGCTCGAACTTGTTTGTCTGGGCCGAGATCTTTAAAATAATCAGTAACTTGTTCGAGTGTAGTGTTTTGAGTAAGGAGTAATTTATCGATACTCATAAAATTTCTCCGGGCGAAGTTGAATGCGTATTCGGGTCCAAGGTATCCGTGTCAGTAACTGGTTTCCAACCGCTGTTCGCGCGATAGATTCATTTAGTGCAGCGCCACTCCAAATCGCAGCCGATCCGAGTTATGCCGGCGATCAGACCCAAGCGTGTAGGCATAGGTAGCGTCGCAGCCGGACTTGTATAATGCATCTCCAACTCACCGAGCCCCGCCATGACCCAAACCCATTTTGGCTATCAGCAAGTCCCTGAAGAACAAAAGGCGCACAAAGTTGCTGAGGTTTTTCATTCAGTAGCTGCCAAATACGATGTCATGAACGACCTGATGTCAGCGGGTCTGCACCGGGTATGGAAAGCTTTTACGGTCGCGCAGGCGGGTATACGGCCCGGTTTCCGGGTGCTGGATCTGGCTGGCGGCACTGGCGATCTGGCATGTGCCTTTGCAAAAAAAGCTGGCCCCACCGGTGAGGTGTGGCATACCGATATCAACGAGTCCATGCTGCGCGTGGGCCGTGACCGGATGATCAACGACGGTTTGCTGCTGCCTACGTTGATTTGCGATGCCGAGAAGCTGCCTTTCCCTGACAACTACTTTGACCGGGTGTCGGTTGCCTTTGGCCTGCGTAACATGACGCACAAAGAGGCGGCGCTGGCGGAAATGCGGCGTGTGATCAAACCCGGCGGCAAATTATTGGTGCTGGAGTTCTCGAAGGTGGCCGCGCCACTGCAAAAGCCCTATGACCTGTACTCGTTCAAAGTGCTGCCCTGGCTAGGTCAGAAGATTGCCAGTGATGCAGACAGCTACCGCTATCTCGCTGAGTCCATACGTATGCATCCGGATCAGGAAACCCTCAAAGGCATGATGCAGGACGTTGGATTGGACCGGGTTGAATATTTCAATCTTACTGCCGGCGTTGCGGCTTTGCATGTGGGTGTGAAGTTGTAGGCTGAAATGCCTGCCAACTTGGAAGACCATGGTTAATTCCGAACGTCCCATTGCCGCCGCACTGAATTACCTGCTGTCACGCCAGCCGCCATTGCGCGAGGTATTGTTGGCGCACGCAGGCAAGACAGCATGTATCGCGGTAGGCGCCTTTCAGCTTGAGCTCGCAATCGCTCAGGATGGTCTGCTGCAAGCAGCGACTAGCACTGAGCCTGATGTGACTATCCTCATCAAGCCTGCCGATGTTCCGCAGATTCTCTCGAATATGGATAGAGCGTTTTCTTATGTCAGTCTGAGCGGCGATGCTGAATTCGCCAAAGCGATTTCAGAGGTTGCGCAAGGCTTGCATTGGGAAGCCGAGGAAGATCTCGCGCCTTTCGTCGGTGACATGGCAGCGGTGCGTATCGTGCAGGCCGCGCGCGCAACGGTGCAGGGTGTACGCTCGGGCAGCCGCAAGCTGGTGGAGCAGATCGCAGAATATCTGCTCGAGGAAAACCCTACGCTCCTTTATCGGAAGGCCGGTGAAGAATTCGCGGCGCAAGTCGCTGCATTGCGCGACGACGTCGAGCGCCTTGGAAAGCGTATCGGCTTGCTTGAGCGTCGTACAGGAAGCGCGCCATGATTTGCCGCCTTTCGCGCGTATTGAAAATCGTCCGCGTATCACTGCGCTACGGGCTTGATGAAATCATCTTGTCCAGCGCCCGCATACCACCGCATCTGCGGCTCTTGTCGGCGCTCTTGTTCTGGCGTGATCTGAGCGCACCCCGCGGCGAACGTTTACGTCGAGCGCTCGAAGAACTGGGA
>JBIIEY010000108.1:0-6720 GCA_044237595.1 Burkholderiaceae bacterium
AATCAGCCGCTTCAATTTGTCTTGCGGGCCGGAGTTTTTTACCTACACAATCTCCACCCCATTTTCCATCCTGTGGTACTGCAAAGGTGGCGAACAAAATCGCCCAGCTTATGCATCTCACGCTGAATATCCACAAGACTCATACCCTCTGTCAGTCTTGCAACACGCGCTGAACCCATACTCACTCCGTTGATAGGCTGTTCAAAAAAATTTATCACTGAGATGAATTATCAGGAACGAACGCAATACACAGGGTTCCTGCGACAACAGAAACTAATACATCCAGAATGCAAAACGGCCTGCGCAATGGCAGGCCGTTTGGGGAGGAGTGCTGAAGTTTATTTTTTTGGAATATACAAATCCGTAATGCTGCCCAGCCCCATCTCTGCCGCAAACATCGGCGTCTCGGACAAGGTCGGGTGTGCATGAATAGTCAGCGCCAGATCTTCCAGATCCGCGCCCATTTCCATCGCCAGTACGGTCTCGGCCAGCAATTCACCGGCATTCACGCCGACGATGCCAGCACCGATGATGCGCTTGGTGGTCGGGTCCCACAGAAGTTTGGTCAGACCATCCTCACGCCCCATCGCCAGTGCACGGCCCGATGCAGCCCATGGGAAACTGGCTTTCTCGAAGGGGATACCTTTAGCTTTGGCTTCGGTTTCAGTGACGCCCATCCAAGCGATCTCGGGATCGGTGTAGGCAACGGAGGGAATGGTCATCGCATCAAACGCAACCTTGTGGCCTGCAATGACTTCGGCTGCGACTTTGGCTTCATTGGTGGCTTTATGGGCCAGCATGGGGTCGCCGCAGATATCGCCGATGGCGAAGATGTGAGGTACGTTGGTGCGCTGCTGCTTGTCTGCCGGAATGAAGCCACGCTCGGTGACGATGACACCAGCTTTTTCTGCTGCGATGTCTTTACCGTTCGGGCGACGCCCAACGGCCAACAGCACCATGTCATACAGCTGCGGCTCTTTCGGTGCGGCCTCGCCTTCGAACGTCGCGAGAAGGCCGTTGGCCCGGGCTTCGAGCTTCGTGACTTTGGTCTTGAGCATGACTGCTTCGTAGCGTTTCTCTATACGCTTTTGCAGCGGTTTGACGATATCGCGGTCGGCAGCAGGGATCAGGCCATCAGCAAATTCGACCACGCTGACTTTGGCACCCAGTGCGTCATACACGCACGCCATTTCCAGACCAATGATGCCGCCGCCAATGACCAGCATGCGCTTGGGGATCTGACGCAACTCAAGTGCGCCGGTGGAGTCGATCAAACGCGAATCGTCATACGGGAAACCCGGAATCTTTACGACCGATGAGCCGGCGGCAATGATTGCGTTTTTGAAGGCGATGGTTTTATTGCCCTCGGCAGTTTCAACCACCAACGTGTTCGATGACGCAAAAGTACCTTTCCCAGTGATGACCTGAACCTTACGCGCTTTGGCCAGACCGGATAAACCACCGGTCAGTTTTTTGATGATGCTTTCTTTCCAGCCGCGCAGTTTGGGCAGATCGATCTGCGGCTGCGACAGGTTCACGCCAAAGTGCGACATCTCTTCGGCTTCAGTAATTACTTTGGCTGCATGCAGCAAGGCCTTGGATGGGATACAACCCACATTGAGGCAAACACCACCAAGCGAGGGATAGCGTTCGACCAGTACGACTTTCTGACCCAGATCGGCAGCACGGAAAGCGGCGGTGTAACCACCCGGTCCTGCTCCCAGCACCAGCGTGTCGCATTCGATATCGGCCTTGCCATTAAAGCTGGCAGCGACCGGAGCGGAGGCTGCTGATCCTGTTGTTGAAGCTGCTGCCGATGTTGTCGCCGATGCTGCAGCCGGACTTGTGGCTGCAGTCGATGGCGCAACCGCTACGACTGGCGTTGTGCCCGCAGCAGACTCGCTGACTTCCAGCATCAGGATGAGTGAGCCCTCTGCGACCTTGTCGCCAATTTTTACTTTGAGTTCTTTGACCACACCGCCATGGCTGCTGGGAATTTCCATGCTGGCCTTGTCGGATTCGACCGTGATCAGCGATTGCTCGGGCTTGACGGTATCACCCGGCTTGACCAGCAATTCGATGACTTCGACTTCCTTGAAGTCGCCAATATCAGGAATGTTAATTTCTATCGTGCTCATGTCTGTACTCCATTATTTTTGCATGGCGAAACTGATCACCCGGCAAGGCAGTGCCAAACTTTTATCGAACTCTGCACCTGCAGATACGCCCAGCTCGGGCGGCTTACAGCAAAGTCTTGCGCATGTCCGCCAGCACTTCACCGAGGTAAACGATGAAACGCGCACCCATGGCACCATCAATGACGCGATGGTCATACGACAACGACAGCGGCATGATCAGGCGTGGTGCGAACTGTTTGCCATCCCAGACGGGCTGGATAGCTGACTTCGACAAGCCAAGGATCGCCACTTCAGGGGCATTGATAATTGGGGTGAACTTGGTACCGCCAATACCACCGAGCGATGAAATCGTGAAGCTTGCGCCCTGCATATCGGCCGGTTTGAGTTTGCCATCTCGCGCTTGCGCGGAAAGCTCTGCCATTTCTTTCGCAATTTCGGCGATACCTTTTTTGTCGGCGTTCTTCACCACGGGTACGACCAGTCCGTTCGGTGTGTCGGCTGCAAAACCAATGTGGTAGTAGTGCTTGAGAATCAGGCTTTCTCCGTTAGCGTCCAGCGACGCATTAAATGCCGGGAATTTTTTCAGCGCAGAGACGCTAGCCTTGATCACGAACGCCAGCATGGTGAGCTTGACGCCGGATTTTGCCAACGATTCGTTGGCGCTCTTGCGGAATTCTTCGAGTTCGGTAATGTCAGCATCATCGAACTGCGTCACATGGGGGATCATCACCCAGTTGCGATGCAGGTTAGGACCACTGATTTTCTTGATACGCGAAAGCGGTTGCAATTCGGTTTCGCCGAATTTGCTGAAATCCAGCGATGGCCAGGGCAACAGGGACATGCCCATACCACTACCACCGCCAGACACCGGCGCAGCACTGCTGCCAGACATGACGCCTTTGACAAAACTCTGAACATCTTCGAGAAGAATTCTGCCCTTGGGACCGGAGCCACTCACACGGGGCAATTCAACGCCCAGCTCGCGCGCGAATTTGCGCACCGATGGCGAAGCATGCGACTTTTGTCCATTACCATTTGAAGCAGCCACTGCGGTGGGGGGGGTGGTCGCAGGTGCTGCCTGATCTACGGGTGCAGGTGCTGACTGCGGCGCCGGAGCCGGTGTCGGTGCCGATATCGCTGCCGGTGCTGGCGCCGTTGCTGCTGGCTGCGACGCTGGTGCGGGTGTCGTGGCAGCGGCATCCGCATCGAGCATCAAGATCAGCGAGCCCTCGGCGACCTTGTCACCAATCTTCACTTTCAATTCTCTGACCACCCCGGCATGGCTGCTGGGAATCTCCATGCTGGCCTTGTCGGATTCGACCGTAATCAGCGATTGTTCGGCCTTGACGGTATCGCCCGGCTTGACGAGCAACTCGATTACTTCGACTTCTTTGAAGTCGCCGATGTCAGGCACTTTGATTTCTACTTGACTCATGCTGTTGCTCCGCTTTTCCTATTTTTGTAAACAGTCGCTACCATGGCTACCAGGTCGTCATTCACCTGAAAAGCCTATGCAGCACCTTGCGTTTCTTCAATCATCAGAATAACGCCGCCCGGAGAAATCCGGTCGCGTAGTTTTACTTTCATCTCGCGCACGATACCGGTGTATTCACTGGGCACCTCGACAAGAAATTCATCCGCCTCCAAAGTGACCAGTGATTGTCCGCGTTGCACTTCGTCACCCACACGTACCAGCAACTCAATCACCTTGAGCGAAATGAGATTACGAAAATCTCCAATGACTGGCACCTTCGCCGAGACCAAGGCGCTGGCGATGACATCTTCTGCCGTTGCCTCGCGCAGCACAACGAGCAGGGATCCTGCGAGCAGCTTGTCGCCTGTGCCGACTTTGATTTCATGCACAACACCCGATCTTGGGCTGGGTATTTCCATGGTCGCCATGTCGGTTTCAATGGTGATCATTGGCTGATCGAAAGCGATATGTTGTTTCGCCTGTACCAGCACGTCCGTAACAACAATCTCCCCAACGTCACCCGTCTCCGGCATTTTGATTTCAAACAGCCGCATAGCCCCCTCCTGTTTATTGTTTTTGATGCGACCCAATCGACAGCAACAGAATTTTGGTAAAGCCTTTTTTCAGCGCTATCGATTTTTCAAATGAAATCAGAAAACATATTTCGTGTCAGATTTTTAAACAGCCACCGGATTGGGCTTGTTTGGATCCAATCCATATTTTTCAATTGCCTTTGCCACGACCGACACATCAATACTGCCAGCGTCAGCCAATGACTTGAGCGCTGCCACGGCGACAAAATAACGGTTCACCTCGAAGAATTCTCGTAGTTTTGCGCGGGTATCGGATCGGCCAAAACCATCGGTGCCCAGTACTTTGTATGAGCGTCCCGCCGGCATGAAGGCGCGGATCTGTTCAGCATAGGTGCGCATATAGTCGGTAGCTGCAATGATCGGGCCTTCGCTGGACTGCAGCGATTGCGTGACAAAAGCCGTGCGAGGCTTTTTCGCGGTGGGGTTCAAAAGATTCCAGCGCTCGGCATCCTGCCCGTCGCGCGCGAGCAAGGTGAATGAGGGTGCCGACCAGATATCTGCGGCCACGTCCCAGTCTTTTTCGAGTAACTCAGCCGCCGCAATCACTTCACGCAGGATGGTGCCTGAGCCCATGAGCTGTACTCGCTGCTTGGCTTTCTTGACTGCCGAAGGCTGCAGCAGATACATGCCTTTCAGGATGCCCTCTTCCTGACCTGACTTCAGGCCTGGATGACTGTAGTTTTCATTCATCAGGGTGATGTAATAGAAAACATCTTCCTGTTTTTCGATCATGCGCTTGAGACCGTCGTGCATGATGACGGCGAGTTCATGCGAAAACGTAGGGTCGTAGGGCATGCAATTCGGGATGGTCGATGCCATCACATGGCTGTGACCATCCTCATGCTGCAGACCTTCACCGTTGAGCGTCGTACGACCGGAAGTACCACCGAGCAGGAAGCCACGCGCGCGCATGTCGCCCGCTGCCCACGCGAGATCGCCGATGCGCTGCATGCCAAACATTGAATAGAAAATATAAAACGGGATCATCGCCCGGTTGTTGGTCGAGTACGAAGTTGCCGCAGCAATCCAGGAACTCATCGCACCCGCTTCGTTAATACCTTCTTGCAGTATCTGTCCGGCTTTGTCTTCACGGTAGTAGCTGACCTGATCTTTATCGACAGGCTCATACAGCTGACCCTGCTGACTGAAGATACCAATCTGACGGAAGAAACCTTCCATACCAAACGTGCGCGCTTCATCAACAAGAATGGGCACCACGCGTGGACCCAGACTGGCGTCACGCAGCAAAACAGTCAGAAAGCGAACATAGGCTTGCGTGGTCGAGATTTCACGGCCTTCTGCAGTGGCATCGAGCATCGCCTGAAATGCTGACAGCTCTGGCACAGGCAGATTGTCATCTGCCTTGCGGCGGCGCTGCGGGAGATAACCACCCAGCTGCTTGCGCCGCTCGTGCAGATATTTCATCTCCGGTGCATCGTCAGACGGCTTGTAGAACGGCACATCATGCAACTGATCGTCAGGAATCGGAATACCGAAACGATCACGCATCTCGCGAATGGCAACATCATCAAGCTTCTTGGTCTGGTGCGCGGTATTGCGCGCCTCACCGGATTTGCCCATACCGTAACCTTTGACGGTCTTGACCAGCAATACGGTAGGCTGACCTTTGTTTTCTTGGGCGTCCTTGTAAGCTGCGTAAATCTTGTGTGGATCGTGACCACCGCGCAGCAGGCGCCAGATATCGTCGTCCGACATATTGGCGACCAGCTCCAGTGCCTTGGGATCCTTGCCGAAGAAATGCTTGCGTACGTAAGCACCGTCTTTCGCTTTGTAGTTCTGATACTCGCCGTCGACGGTCTCCATCATGATCCGCTGCAAAACTCCGTCCTTGTCACGGGCGAGCAGGTCATCCCAGTTGCCGCCCCAGATGACTTTGACCACATTCCAGCCAGCGCCGCGGAAATCGGCTTCGAGTTCCTGAATGATTTTGCCGTTGCCGCGTACTGGGCCATCCAGACGTTGCAGATTACAGTTGATGACGAAAACGAGGTTATCAAGCATTTCACGACCGGCCATGCCGATCGCGCCCATCGATTCCGGTTCATCCATCTCGCCATCACCGCAGAAAGCCCAGACCTTGCGATTCGCGGTATCCGCGATCTGACGCGCATGGAGATATTTGAGAAAACGCGCCTGATAAATTGCCATCAGCGGGCCAAGTCCCATGGACACTGTCGGGAATTGCCAGAAATCGGGCATCAGCTTGGGATGCGGATAGGAAGACAGACCCTTGCCATCGACCTCGCGACGGAAGTTCAGCATCTGATCTTCCGAGATGCGCCCTTCCAGAAAAGCGCGTGCATAGATGCCGGGAGACGAGTGACCCTGGATATACAGCAGGTCGCCGCCGTGATGCTCGGTCGGCGCATGCCAGAAATGATTGAAGCCTATGCCCAGCATATTGGCCAGGGAAGCAAAACTGGAAATATGGCCGCCCAGATCGCCATCGGCGCGGTTGGCCTTGACGACCATGGCCATGGCGTTCCAGCGCATG
>JBIIEY010000109.1:0-6692 GCA_044237595.1 Burkholderiaceae bacterium
CTGCGTGGTCGATGCTTTATTTAGTTGAACGCGCACCACGCCGTGGCCACCTTTATCCATCGGCGAGTAACTTTCATCATTAAAAGACAGGACCAGCGCGTCAGCATCGGCAGGTATACCCTCAACCTTCAGAGTTGGTGATTTCCCTTGATTGCCACTAAATTTTTTGCACACCTGATCTGCGGGAATGTTTTTACCGTTCCATGCCGGGTCGTCCAAGATGATAGTTAATCCATCTTCGGCACAGGCAGTGCCAAGCGACAGCAGCAAGAAAGAAAAAACATAAGACTTGGTAGAAAACATAATCGTCCTTGCCATGATTATTTTTGAAGGTGCTTTTTGATGCTTGGCTAGCAAAAACAGTCCCAGTGTCAGGAAGCCTTGGTGCTCATCTGTTTCATCTGGCGCACCGCCTGACCTTTTCTGAACCATCAGGTTAACAGGTTACAGGAAGCTCGCACTATTTCTGGAATTTGAGTCAAACTCTGCCACTACATATTGTAATGACAAGTGTCAGAGCAAAGAGGTGATCGTCTTGCACGGATTATGGTTGGAGCGATTCATCCGTCCAGCTCGATATTCCGCAGGTTTGATAAAGCATCTGCGTTTGTTCATCCGAGCGTGGTCCGTATCCGCTGCTTGTCATGCCGGTATCCATGCAAGCGAAAAAATCATCATAGGACTTTCCCAGAAGTTGATCGCAGATCGCCCGGTTCGCAATGATGGCTGCCTTCCATTGCTGGCATTCACCGGTCTCAGTGACGAGCATGGGCTCTGGTTCGGGGGTTTCAATTTGATTGGGGCCCACCAGTAGCGGTTCTATTTCGGCCAGCATATTTTTTGCGGCTTCGTTATTTGGATCCAATGTGACTGATTTTTTTAATGCGCTCTGAGCGCGTTCTGGTTCTTGAATATTTTTCCAGCTGACGCCTGCAAGAAAATAGATCTGTGATGTTTCTTTGATTTTGAGGCCGCGATCAATCCACTCCAGTGCATTTTTGTATTTTTTGGTGGAGACCAGACAGCTGGCGATAGCTTCATGGGGGCCGCTACCAATAATATTTCGCTGATCATAAAAATCAGCAACGGCGCTCAATAGTTGCAAGGCCTCGTCGCAATAGCGTGTAGTACGACCAGACGAGATGTATTGTGTTTTTGTTTTTCCTAAAATGTATTTGGCGGCCACGCGCTGGATTTCAGGTATGGTGGTGTCGAAAAATATTTTTTCACAGGCGAGCTGGAGTTTCTTGAGTTCAGTGTCATCCAACGCCTCGGGCCGCTTGCAAAAACCCTCTGTTTTTTTACCTTTTAAATTGAGTGTGACGGGAATTTTCATGACCGTTGCAATTGCCATGTTGAACTCGGCCAGAGGGCCGGACGCGGCTTTGCCGGATTCCTGGGCTGAGGCGCAGAAAGCAATGAGCGATAGCATCATGGCGGCGAGTAATTGCACTGCGATCTCCTGCATAAAACTACGAGGCACTAAAGCGCTCATTACTTGGGGTAGCGTTTTATAATGCTGGTACATTATAAAATATAGAACGCAATAATTCAGGTGACGAATATTGGCCGCTGTTTTTATTATCAAAACGCCCGGCCTCATTCGACGATAGGGAGTCAAAATTGAAACATTTAATCAAGTTATGCGCCGCCATTGCCTTCATTGCTAATATCGCAAGTGCGCAAGACAAAGTGGTGAGTCCCGGGCAGGGCACCCCCGAGCGCAAGGTAATTCTGGATGCATTGCGTCCCAAGCTTGAAGCTGAGCTCAAGACAGAGTTGGTTTTTGTGGTCTCAGATATTCGGGCCAGCGCTGACTGGGCGTTTGTAATGGCTCAGCCACAGAGAAAAGACGGTAAAAAGCTCGATGGCAAAAAAATCTATGGCGAGAGCTGGGAGCATATGGACGGCTTCACGCTGACCGCCGTGTTGCGAAAGAAGGCGAACCAATGGACGGTTCTCGAATACGGAATCGGTGCAACGGATGTCTGGTGGCAGTCTCATTGCGAGCAGAAGTCTGCGCTGGTTAAACAGGTGCTAGGCGTCTGTCCCTGAATTATCGATAGGGTTGCTGATCGAACTACCAACAAAGCTTCTCATTCCAGATAATTTCCCTGAACATCCGACTTGCGCCAGCCTTTGCGGCGCATGCATTGTGCCATCGTCTCCAGGGTGCAGCTTTTAGGAATAATGTCCTGGCATTTGTGGCCGCCCTTGCCGTCGCTCTCGCAGATTGTGGTTGTTTTTTCTCTCAACTCCGTGCAACGTTCACGCTCGGAAGTTGAGACACAGGTTTGCCTGTCTTTGTCAAAATTTTGCTGATCTTCGGGAGAATTGAATTCATAGTTCGGATGCCGGTACGCTTCCGCGCAGCCAAAGAGACTGATTGATATCAGCAGAATAAGAAAAAAACGCTTCACGTCTGTCATGGTCCAAAGTCAGAAAATATGAAAAACTGGTCTCGCTCGTCTTGCCTTTTGGTAGCGGTGCTGCTGAATTTTGCCGATATGGCCAGCGCCAAGGTACCTTCGATTATCCTGGATCCGGGGCATGATCCGCTTTACCGAGGCGCGCGGGGAAGTTGCGGCGAGTTTGAAGTTTCCTATAACGACAGGATTGTAGCCGCGTATTTGAAAACCACGCCAGCACGCGTTATTACGACGCGAGATGCAGACCAAGCGCCTAGAATTTTGAAACTCAAAACAGGCGAAGTTGGTGTACCCCAAAGTCGGTATACGCTGAAAACCGCTCTGCAAGCCCGGACGACCTTGGCGAACTCGAGTAAAGCCGGTTTGTTCATTTCGATTCACCATGATTCCACAGCAGCGCGTTTCATCACAGCCGATTTATCCCTCTGTGGTGGTCGGGGTGGGCATACCTTGCTTCCAGAATTCAAAGCGAGGAACGATATCGGTTTCAATGTATTTGTCGATCAGGATCCAAAAAATCCGTACTACCAGCACAGCTTGCGTTTTGCGAAGTTGCTGGGTCAGGAGTTAGTCGGTATTGGCAGAAAACCGTCCAATTACCATTATTTTCCTGAAGATGATTGCCGCTCTTGCCGACCCGTAATTCGTGAACTGGGTATTTGGCATCAGCAGTTGTATGTATTGCGGCATGTTCGCATGCCTGCGGTTTTGGTTGAGGTGGGCAATATCGCCGATGCAGCAGATGAAGCCCTGATCAACTCTGACCAATTTCGTGCGCAGTTTGCGCAAGCGCTGAACCGGGCAGTCGAGCGCTACTTATCTGTAGCGGCGAACGATTGAACTGATTCAAATTCAGCGTTTAGAGCAGAAGCGAAAATTTATTCGCAAGCCATCTTCCACAAAGGCAGCGTGAATTCGTCAAATGAGTCAATTTCCCATTCGATAGCGCTATCCTCGTGATGTATCGGACCCTTGCCCATGGGCTCGTCATGCCAGGCAAAGTATTTCTGTCGCATTGCCCGACTATCGCATTCGAACTCTGTTTGCACACGCTGTGATCGATAAGCTTTGCCATTGACTCGACGCATATACGGTGGTTGGTAGTCAAATACTCGCCACAAGACCACCGTGCCTAGGTGGCGCTCAATGCTGTCGACATCCAGATACTGCTTGACGCCGCCATCGGGCGAAGAGGTAATCTCAACCCAGTTTTCGGCTTGAGCCGTTAGCGTTGTTATGGCTAGCAGTGCAGTCGTTATTAAGTAAGCAAATTTTTTCACTACAATTTCCTTGTTGTTATGTTGGGGTCAGGCGCGTGCTACGGGCAAGGCGCCAGAGCATGAATCCTGTCAATACAAAAGCCAGCTGTGCGACAGCCAGTAACAATACGCTCGAACTCACCAAAGGCGAGATGATGCCTGCGACCAAGGCCGACAGCATAGTCATGGTGAAGGACTGGCAGGATGCAACGGTACCTCGGATGTGCGGAAAAAGATCCAGCACCAGTAATGTGAGGCCGGGTGCAACCATCGACATGCCCATTGTATACAGGAAGAGTGGCGCGACGGTCCAGGGCAGTGCCGGCGGAAAGAACAGGTGATAGCCCACATTGGTAATGCAAGCCGCAAGCAGCAGCGCAAAGCCGATAATGACTTGGCGTCCCGGTGGTGCCACGCCAGCCATACGGTTGGCCGCCAGTGCACCGAGGAAAATTCCTGCCACCGAAGGAACGAACAGCCAGCTGAACTCATTGGCGCCCAGTTGCAGGTGTTGCGTTATCAATACCGGTGCGGAAGCCACATACAAAAACAGCCCGGAGAAATTGCAGGCAATGGCCCCCGCACGCAGCTGAAACAGTGGTGACACAAAAATCTGCCGATAGTTATGCCACAGTGACGCGGGATTGAACGCCTGTCGGCCCGAGGATGGTAATGTTTCCGGCAACCTGCGATACCCAACGAACAGCATCAATAGCGCAAAGATGAAGAGCAGCAGAAAAATACTGCGCCAGTCGCGCAGTGTTACGACCCAGCCGCCAACAATCGGTGCAATCGCGGGCGAGATGGAAAAAATCATGGTTACCAGCGAGAGCATGCGCTCCGCCGAAGCACCCGCATACAAATCACGAATGATGGCGCGGCCGATCACCACGCCCGCACCTGCTGATACACCCTGCAGCATCCGAAACGCCCACAGATATTCGACACTATGGGCTGATGCGCAGCCCAGCGAAGCGACTGCATAGACCGCCAGCGAAATCAGAATGATGCTGCGTCGACCAAAGGCATCCGACAGCGCACCGTGCCAGAGGATCATGACCGAGAACGACAGCATGTACACCGTCAGCGTCTGCTGCACCTCCAGCGCACTGGCACCCAGATTGTTCTGAATCGCTGGGAAGGCGGGCAGGTAGCTATCGACCGAGAACGGCCCGAGCATTGCCAGCGCCGCAAGTAAAAGTGCCAGCGATCCGGACGATGCCGGATCGCCAGAGTTTTCCTTGGGATTGGAATTCAACGCATTCAACCGCGACAGTGCCGCATCAGACACCACCCATGCAAAGATATTTCAGTTCGAGATATTCATCGATACCGTACTTCGAGCCCTCGCGCCCGAGGCCCGATTGCTTGACACCGCCAAACGGGCCAACTTCGTTGGAGATCAATCCAGTGTTGATACCCACCATGCCGTATTCGAGTTGTTCGGCTACGCGCCACACACGACCGATATCGCGTGAGTAAAAATAGCTGGCCAAACCAAAGTCCGTGTCATTGGCCGCAGCAATGACTTCCTGCTCAGAAGTAAAGCGCATCACAGCAGCGACGGGACCGAAGGTCTCTTCGTGCATAATTTTCATGTCTTTGCTGGCATTCGAGAGAACGGTGGGCTGGTAGAACAGGCCGCCCATGGCATGAGCATGTCCGCCCGATTCCAGTTTCGCACCCTTGGCCAGTGCATCGGCCACATGCTCGCTGACTTTTTCTACAGCTTGGGCGTCAATCATTGGACCTTGCTGTACACCCGCCTCAAAGCCATTGCCCACCTTGATCTTTGCGACTGCATCAGCCAGTTTTTTAACGAAGACATCATGGACGGTATCGTGCACATAAAAACGATTGGTGCAGACACAGGTCTGACCAGCGTTGCGGTACTTTGAAATCATCGCACCTTCGATCGCTGCATCGATATCAGCGTCTTCAAACACGATAAAGGGTGCATGGCCGCCCAGCTCCAATGCCAGCTTTTTGATGGTGGGTGCGCTCTGCGCCATCAGGATCCGACCCACCGGTGTAGATCCGGTGAATGACAGATGCCGTACCTTGGGACTGTCGCAAAGTACCTTGCCGATCGCAATCGAGTGTTCACTGTCAGCAGTGAGCACGTTGATCACGCCGGCCGGAATGCCAGCGCGGTTGGCCAGCTCGGCCAATGCCAGCGCAGACAGCGGCGTCTGCTCGGCTGGTTTGATGACAATGGTGCAGCCTGCTGCCAAAGCTGGTGCGATTTTGCGGGTAATCATCGCAATCGGAAAATTCCACGGCGTGATGGCCGCACAAACACCAATGGGTTGCTTGAGCGTGATCAGCCGGCGGTCTGCGGCTGGAGAAGCCAGCACATCCCCATTGACTCGTTTGGCTTCCTCGGCAAACCACTCAATAAAGCTGGCGCCGTACATCACTTCTCCCTTGGCTTCGGCGAGCGGCTTGCCCTGTTCGGACGTCATCAGCGCTGCCAGATCGTCGGCATTCGCGACGATCAGGTCAAACCACTTGCGCATGACCTGCGCCCGCTCTTTGCCAGTCTTGCGTGCCCACGCTGGAAATGCTGCATGGGCAGCTGCAATGGCTTGCTCGGCATCTGCCGGGCCCAGGTTAGGCACTTCGACGATCAGGCTGCCATCAGCCGGGTTCGTGACAGAGAAGCGACTCAGTGCGTCAACCCACTGACCGGCAAGCCAAGCCTGGCTGCGAAACAAATCTGGATCGGCAAGTGTTGGAAATGCGGGGGAAGGCATGGGAACTCCTGAGGGTGATTGTCTTGGAAAGGCAACAGGATAACGGAAGGTCGCTGGCATTGCACAAGCACTACGGGGTTACCAGGAATAAAAGGTACGGTTATCAGGAACGCGTTCTTGCTTTGAGTTACGAACTTGGGCCAATACCCTTAACAAACCACCGAAAGGCCTGTCATCATGAGTACCCAACGATCAGAACAAAGAAAATTTACGAACCTCACGCAAGAAACTTTCGATGAGGAGTGGGA
>JBIIEY010000110.1:0-6657 GCA_044237595.1 Burkholderiaceae bacterium
TGCCGCCGCTGATGCAATACGTCAAACGCTACAACGCACATCTTCATTTCACCTCGACGCTGGTCGCTGTAGATGGTCCGGAGAAAAAAGCCTGGTTCGATGAAAAAGATGCGAATGGCAATGTGAACCGTGTCGAGAAATCTTTCGATATGCTGCACGTGGTGCCACCACAAACTGCGCCAGATTTTGTACGCGAGAGTCGGCTGGCGAATGCCGATGGCTGGGTCGATGTGAATCAGGTCACGCTGCAGCACGTGCGCTATCCTGATATCTTCAGCCTCGGCGATGCCTGCTCCTCACCCAATGCAAAAACCGCCGCCGCTGTACGCAAACAAATTGTCGTCGTCGCCGAAAACCTTCTCGCTGCACGCAGCGGTCGCGCTTTGCCAACAAAATACGACGGCTACGGATCCTGTCCTTTGACCGTCGAAAAAGGCCGAATCGTGCTGGCGGAATTCGGTTTCGGGGGCAAACTGTTACCCACATTTCCCCTGAACGCGACCGTGCCACGTCGATCCGCCTGGATCCTGAAAAAAAATATCCTGCCATGGGTGTACTGGAATCTGATGCTCAAGGGACATGAGTGGCTAGCACGACCCCAGGCGGATTAAGCCTATGATTCAACTACCGCAGTGGCTGCGTCAGTATCAACGCCCATGGCTCTCGGGTGATCTTACCGCTGGCCTGATCGTCACCGTCATGCTGATACCGCAGAGCCTTGCGTATGCCATGCTTGCCGGACTGCCGCCGCAAATCGGTCTCTATGCCAGCATTCTTCCGCTGCTTGCCTACGCTTTGTTCGGCAGCAGCATGACGCTCGCGGTCGGACCCGTCGCCGTGGCATCGCTCATGACTGCCAGCGCGCTGACACCCTTGGCAGCACCCGGCTCCGAGAGCTACATCATGCTAGCTGTGCTGATGGCGCTGATGTCAGGCCTGATTCTGTTTGTCGCAGGCATACTGCGCCTCGGATTTCTCGCCTATTTTCTAAGTCATCCGGTCATCAGCGGTTTCATTTCCGGTTCAGCGATTCTGATCGCAATAGGGCAGCTCAAATATCTGCTAGGCATTTCACTACCCAGTGGCAGCATCACCACCACCGTGACAGGGCTAGTACATCAAATTTCTGCCGTCAATACGAATACCGCCATCATCGGTATCGCAGCATTGATCTTTCTGTTTTTTGCGCGCTCGGCACTCGCGCCGCTGTTGAAATCGGCAGGCTTGCCAGCCAAACTCGCTGAGCTGCTAACCAAACTCGCACCGATGGCCGTCGTCATCATGTCGACCGCGTTCGTTGCAAGCACCGGTCTTGATCAAAGTGCGCAAGTAGCCATCGTTGGACAGGTCCCCTCAGGCCTGCCCAGCATCGGGCTGCCATCCATCAGTTGGCAACAGACACAGTCTTTGTGGCTGCCTGCGCTGCTGATTTCGCTGGTTGGATTTGTCGAGAGTGTCTCGGTCGCTCAATCGCTGGCACTCAAACGCGGACAGCGCATTTCACCTGATCGCGAGCTGCTCGGCATAGGCGCAGCCAATATCGCCAGCGCCTTATCGGGTGGCTATCCGGTGACGGGTGGATTTGCGCGTTCCGTTGTCAATTTCTCTGCGGGCGCCAATACACCTGCGGCCGGTGTTATCTCCGCCGTGCTGATGGCTATCGTAATTTCAGCATTTACCGAATGGTTTTACTACCTGCCTGTTAGCGTGCTAGCTGCCACGATCATCGTCGCCGTGCTCGGGCTACTCGACTGGCACACACTGCGTGAAGCCTGGACCTATGACAAGGCCGATGCGATATCACTGCTGCTCACCTTTGCTGGCGTGATTTTTCTGGGCGTGGAAGAAGGCATCCTGATGGGTGTCGCGCTATCACTGGCCGTCTTGGTCTGGCGCAGTAGTCATCCGCACATGGCCATCGTTGGCCGCGTGCCGGGTACCGAGCATTTCCGCAACATCGATCGACATCAGGTCGAAACCTTGCCCGGATTAGTTGCCTTGCGCGTCGATGAAAGTCTGTATTTCGCAAACGCGCAAATTATCGAATCAAAAATCGAGAGCCTGATTCAATCGAATACAGGAACAAACACCGTGCTGCTGGTACTGTCCGCCGTTAATCAACTGGACTCGACAGCACTGGCCATGCTGAGTGATATGCAAAAAGAATTGGCAGCGCGACACATCACACTGCAATTCGCCGAGATCAAGGGCCCCGTCCTCGATCGATTACACAGCACGCCTCTGGGTGAAACGATGCGTGACCAAATTTTTCTAAGTACACATGAAGCTTTTGTCGCACATGCATTACAAACGACTGCAGCAGAAAAGAAGAGCTCTCCGGTATAGTCATGTCTGCAAGATCCAAACATTAATTAAATATTAATTCTCTAAGAGGGAAAGGGTCGGGCACTTCACATCTTCGGTACAGCATTCATGACAAACAAAAATAAAAAAAACGCGCTCCCCAACATGGTCAGCGATCCGCTGAACAAGCTCATGACCGTATCCTGGCGCGACATGATGGTGCTGCTGATCCCCGGTTTGCTGCTAACGATTGGCATCGGCTGGTTAGGTTTCACGATGATTCGTCCGGCACCCCCCGACATCCTCGTGATCGCGGGCGGTCAGGAGGGCAGCAGTTTTGAGAACAACGCCAAAAAATACGCAGCGCTGATTGCCAAGCATGGCATCAAAGTCAAAATTGTGACCACCGACGGCTCCGAGGAAAATCTCGACCTGCTGCAAAAAGAAAACGGCACCATCGATGTCGGCTTTGTTCAGGCGGGTCTGGTCGACGAAGATGAAACACACGGCATCATGTCGCTGGGCACCATGTATGTACAACCCTTCATGGTGTTCTACCGAGGTCGTGGCGATATTGACCATCTCACCGAACTCAAGGGAAAGAAGATTGCCATCGGCCCTGAAGGCAGCGGCAACAATACGCTGTCGCTCAAGCTACTGAAGGAAAATGGCATGACAGCCACTGACGCCACCCTGCTCGAAATCGATGGGGATGACGCAATCGATGCCTTTCGCCAGAAAAAGGTCGATGCGATTTTTACGACCAGTGAACTGACGCGCACGCAAACGATGCGCGAATTGATGCGCTTGCCCAATGTACATCTGATGAATTTTCTGCAGGCCGATGGCTACTTGCGACACCTGCCCTATCTCTCGCGCCTGACCGCCCCCAAGGGCAGCTTTGATCTCGGACTGGATATTCCCAAACAGGATATTCAGCTCATTGGCACGCCAGTGGAATTGATTGCACGATCCGACTTGCATCCGGCGATTTCCGATCTGCTGCTCGAGGCCGCTCATGAGGTTCATGGCAAACCCGGCATGTTCCGCAAGCCCAAAGAATTTCCGGATGCAGTGGAGCACATCATCCCTCTGAGCGAAGAAGCAAGGCGCTATTACACCTCAGGATCACCGCTCGAGTACCGGCGCCTGCCCTTCTGGCTCGCAAGTCTGGTGGACCGGATTCTGATCGTGTTGGTGCCTTCACTGATCGTACTGATTCCTCTGTCTCGGGCAATTCCACCGCTGTACCGGTGGCGCATTCGCTCACGGATTTACCGGTGGTACGGCATACTGATCAAAATCGAGCGAGAAATGCAACTCAAACAGACGCCCGAACAGCTTGAGGAACTACATCAGCGGCTCGTGGAAGTGGAGAATTCTGTCGACAACCTGCATCTGCCGATCGCGTTCGCTGACCAGCTCTATGTTTTGCGCGAACACATCAACATGGTACGTCTGCGCTTTGACGCGATGCGCGCAGCCTGATCCGAGTTTTCAGAAAAACGCCTGCAAGCCCGTCTGCGCTCGACCCAGAATCAGCGCATGCACATCATGCGTACCCTCGTAGGTATTGACGACCTCAAGGTTGACTACATGGCGAATGACGCCATATTCATCGCTGATGCCGTTACCGCCCAACATATCGCGCGCAGTCCGTGCAATATCCAAGGCCTTGCCGCCGGAATTCCGCTTCATAATCGACGTGATTTCCACTGCCGCCGTGCCCTCGTCCTTCATGCGTCCAAGACGCAAGCAGCTCTGCAAGCCCAGCGTGATTTCTGTCTGCATATCAGCCAGTTTTTTCTGCACCAGCTGCGTTGCTGCCAGAGGACGTCCGAACTGTTTACGGTCAAGCGTGTACTGACGCGCGGTGTGCCAGCAGAATTCTGCCGCACCCATAGCACCCCAGGCGATGCCGTAGCGTGCTGAATTCAGACAGGTAAACGGACCTTTGAGGCCACGCACATTCGGCAGCATGTTTTCTTCGGGGACAAACACATTGTCCATCACCACTTCACCGGTGGTGGAAACCCGCATGCCGACTTTGCCCTGAATCTTGGGCGCGCTCAGCCCCTTCCATCCTTTTTCCAGAATAAAGCCTCGGATATCACCCGCATCGTCCTTGGCCCAGATGACAAACACATCAGCCAAGGGACTATTGGTGATCCACATCTTGGCGCCGCTCAGTGAATAACCGCCGTCCACACGCTTGGCGCGCGTTTCCATGCTGCCAGGATCGGAACCATGGTTAGGCTCGGTCAGGCCGAAACAACCCACCCATTCACCCGTAGCGAGCTTGGGCAGATATTTCTGCTTCTGTGCTTCGCTACCAAATTCAAAAATCGGCACCATCACCAGCGAACTTTGTACGCTCATCACCGAACGAAATCCGGAATCTACGCGCTCAATCTCGCGCGCAATCAAGCCATAGCTCACATAATTAAGACCCGCGCCGCCATATTCGGCAGGAATGGTGGGGCCGAACAAACCCAGCTCGCCCATTTCGCGAAAAATCGCCGTATCCATTTTTTCATGGCGAAATGCTTCCAGCACGCGCGGCATCAGTTTTTCCTGCGCATAGGCAGCGGCAGCGTCGCGCACCATACGCTCATCCGACGTCAGCTGTTGGTCCAGCAACAAAGGATCATCCCAGTGAAATTTTGGATTACTCATACAGATCGCTCTCAGAAGAATCAGTTGACGAACTTATTAGCGTAAACGCGCTACCAGCTCACCGATAATGCCGCGCCGGAAAGCCAGCACGCAAATCACAAAGATCAAACCCGTCACCATCGTGACAGATTCGCCTATCGTGTTGAACCAATCAATATGCGTCACGGACGCGAGCCAGGTACCCATATCACCCAGCTTATTTTCAAGCGCGATAATGATGATGGCACCCAGCACCGGGCCAAACAGCGTACCCATGCCCCCGACCAGCGTCATCAGCACCACCAGACCGGACATCGACCAGTGCACATCCGTCAGCGTGCCAAAACCCAGCACCAGCGCTTTGGTCGATCCGGCCAGACCTGCGAGCGCGGCAGACAGAACAAACGCAAGCAGCTTGTAACGGTCCACGTCATAACCCAGTGAGATCGCACGCGGCTCATTCTCGCGCACTGCCTTGAGTACTTGACCAAAGGGGGAGTGAATGATGCGCACCACCAGCAGGAAAGAGGCAGCCACAATACCCAACACCAGGTAATACATGGTCAGATCATTTTTCAGATCAATCGTCCCCAGCAAGGTACCGCGCGGAATCGATTGCAGTCCGTCTTCTCCGCCCGTAAACGGCGCTTGCAGAAAAACGAAGAACAGCATCTGTGACAGCGCCATCGTGATCATCGTGAAGTAAATACCCTGACGACGAATCGCCAGCTTGCCCATCACCAGACCCACGATCGCAGCAAAGACTACGCCCAGAAAAACACCTAGCTCCGTCGGTACGCCCCAGACTTTCAAGGCATGACCGGCGATATACGATGCACCACCAAAAAACGCTGCATGACCGAAGGACAGCAGACCTGTGAAACCAATCAGCAGATTGAAAGCGCAGGCAAACAGTGCAAAGCACAGAATCTTCATCAGCAGCACGGGATACATCACAAAGGGTGCTACCAGCGCGATCAACAGCACGGCGGCATAACCGAGTTTTTTCAACATCGCAGCCACTCCTTATTTTTCGCGACCGAACAGGCCGGCCGGGCGAATCAGCAAGACAATCGCCATGATGATGAACACAACCGTCGAAGACAGCTCCGGATAAAACACTTTAGTAAAGCCTTCGATGATGCCAAGACCCAGACCCGTCAGAATAGAACCCAGAATCGATCCCATGCCGCCAATCACCACGACAGCAAACACCACAATGATGAGATTCGATCCCATCAGTGGCGAGACTTGCAGCACCGGTGCAGCGAGCACACCCGCAAAACCAGCCAGTGCCACACCAAAGCCATACGTCAGTGTCACCATCAAGGGCACGTTCACGCCGAAGGCTTCCACCATTTTCGGATTTTCGGTACCCGCGCGCAGATAGGCACCCAGTCGGGTTTTTTCGATCACGAACCAAGTGGCCAGACACACAATGATCGATGCCAGCACCACCCAGGCGCGATAGTTTGGCAAGTTCATGAAACCCAGATCAGTCGAGCCCGCCAGCAACGCAGGTACTGTATAAGGCTGACCCGACACACCGTAGAACGAGCGGAATATACCTTCGAGCATGAGCGTAATGCCGAAGGTCAGCAGCAAACCATACAGGTGATCAAGTCGATACAGCCATTGCAGCATGGTCTTCTCGATAACGATGCCGAACACGCCCACCAGCAAAGGTGCCACCAGCAG
>JBIIEY010000111.1:0-6646 GCA_044237595.1 Burkholderiaceae bacterium
TTTTTTCAGCTTGGGTAAATCGTCGGCTTCGTAGATCTTTGCCTTGCCCGTCCCACTTTGTATGCGGAAGCGTACAAAGCCCTGGGCTTGCATCTGCTCAAAGAGGTCGCTGTGCTCACCTTTGCGGTTAGCGATGACGGGCGCCAGAATCATCAGTTTGGTGTCTTCTGGCATGGCCAGCACGGTATCGACCATCTGCGATACCGATTGTGCTGCGAGGGGATTTTCCGGGTGATCCGGGCAGTGCGGCGTACCCACGCGTGCGTACAGCAATCGCAAGTAATCATGAATTTCCGTGACAGTGCCAACGGTGGAGCGCGGATTGTGCGACGTGGCTTTTTGTTCTATCGATATCGCCGGAGACAAGCCTTCGATCATGTCCACATCGGGTTTTTCCATCAGTTGCAGAAACTGACGTGCATAGGCTGAGAGCGATTCGACATAGCGCCGCTGGCCTTCGGCGTACAGCGTGTCAAAGGCCAGCGATGATTTTCCTGAACCCGAGAGTCCGGTAATCACGATCAGTTTGTTACGCGGCAGATCGAGACTGATGTTTTTCAGGTTGTGGGTGCGTGCACCACGAATGCGGATTTCTTCCATGCGCTGATTTGGCCTTGAGTACTACGAGTTGGTGCTTTTTTGTAAAAACCGCGGCTTATTGAGCGCGGATCAACCTGTTACTATAGCGGGTTTTCGTAACCTGCTGATGGCTTCGGTTTTTGCCGTGCCAGCCCCGCGTGCCTTATGTCTTCAACGACAGTCCCTGATGACACCCGAATGACAGCCCTCGAAGTGCGAGCCAGCGTATCGCTGGCGTCCGTATTCGGTTTGCGCATGCTGGGACTGTTTCTCATCCTTCCTGTCTTCGCAGTTCATGCCAAATCATTGGCCGGTGGCGAGAGCGCCATGCTGGTTGGCCTGGCTATGGGGATGTATGGCCTCACGCAGGCGATAGGACAGATTCCTTTTGGTATTGCCTCTGATCGCTACGGCAGAAAGCGCATCATCCTGATTGGTCTGGTGCTGTTCATTCTCGGTTCACTGATCGCGGCAGTGGATGAAAGCATTTATTGGGTGATTGTCGGTCGTGCAGTGCAGGGCGCGGGTGCGGTATCTGCTGCTGTCACTGCACTGATTGCCGACTCGACCCGCGATGAGCATCGCACAAAGGCCATGGCACTGGTGGGCGCATCCATTGGTCTGACGTATGCGGCGTCACTGGTGCTGGCGCCCTTGCTTTATACGTCGGTCGGCATGCGTGGCATGTTCCTGCTGGTGGCACTGCTGGCGCTGTTTGCGATTGCGCTGGTGATTTTTGTGGCGCCTCAAGCGCCGCCACGTTCGCCAGAAACGGTGTCATTCGAGACCGTGATTCGTGATCCCGAGTTGATGCGCATGAATTTCGGCGTTTTTGCGCTTCATGCGATACAGATGTCGATGTTTGTCGTCCTGCCCAACGTGTTGGTCAGTGCTGGTGGCATTCCCATCGATCAGCACTGGAAAATTTATTTGCCTGTTGTGCTGGCATCTTTCATCCTGATGCTGCCGCCGATTTTTCTTGGCGAAAAGCGCGGACGTATGAAGCAGGTGTTCGTGTCTGCGATCGGGCTGCTCTTGCTTGTCGAGATAGGTTTGCGCGCAGCCGTTACGCAGCCATCGCTCTCTTTTGAAATGGTGGTGATGTTGCTGCTGGCATTTTTTGTTGCTTTTAATATTCTAGAAGCCAGTCAGCCTTCGCTGGTCTCCCGCATGGCTCCGGCTGGTGCGCGGGGTGCGGCGCTTGGGGTTTACAACACGATGCAGGCAATTGGTTTGTTTGCCGGTGGTGCGGGCGGTGGTCTGCTTGCCCAGTATTTCGGTGGTCCCGCCGTGTTCACGGCGGGCTGTCTGCTGATTGTCGGCTGGCTTATAATTGCGGCTTCCATGAAAAACCTGCCTCGCCGTGCGCGCCGCGAGGCTGTTCCCACCTGAGTTTCCCACTCTGTTACGCGTTTTCCTGACAGGAGAAGTCTATGGCATCGGTCAATAAAGTCACTATCGTCGGCAATCTGGGGCGTGATCCCGAAACTCGTTATATGCCCAGTGGTGATGCGATGACCAATATTGCAGTAGCCACGACGGATAAATGGAAAGACAAAACCACCGGCGAGCAAAAAGAAGCGACTGAATGGCATCGGATAGCGTTTTTTGGTAAGTTGGCCGAGATTGCAGGTCAGTACCTGAAAAAAGGTTCGCAAGTTTATGTCGAAGGCAAGCTGCGCACGCGAAAGTGGACCGATAAAGACGGTGTTGAAAAATATACAACCGAAATCATTGCCGACTCCATGCAAATGCTCGGAAGTCGTCAGGGTATGGGCGGTGGCAGTGCTGCGATGGACGACGGTAATTTTGGTGGCGGTGCACCGGCATCACGTCAGTCTGCCCCGGCATCGCGTGCGCCAGCGAAGCAGGCGCCCAATCTGTCCGATATGGATGACGATATTCCGTTCTGACGCGCCTCCCGAGATGATCGCCGCCTCTGCCCGCTGCGCCACGGTTTCCGGATCATCATCGTCTCAAATCTGAGGCCTCATGGCTCGCTTGCCACGCCTCGTCGTTCCCAACCAGCTGCATAATTTGATCGCACAGGGTCACAATGATCAGCCGGTGGTGCGAGATGAGGCCGACTACCAGTCATTCATCAATTGGTTGCGCGAAGCCGCCCGGCAATCGCGCGTAGCCATTCATGCCTACGTCTTGTTGCCCAGTCGCTTGCAGTTACTCGCCACCCCGTCCGATGACACTGGCCTTAGCAGGATGATGCAATCCCTCGGGCGTCTTTATGTACCTTATTTCAATGCGCGCTACGGCCGTACCGGGACTCTGTGGGAAGGCCGGTTTCGTGCAACCGTGCTCGATCCGGTTGCGTACTTTGTGCCGTGTGCACATCTGATTGAATATCAGCCAGTGAGCGCAGGCTTGGTGTCGGATATCGCCGCGTATCCCTGGTCCAGTTACGCCCACCACGTCGGGCATCGCAAAGAACCTTGGCTCACAGATCACTCGGCCTACTGGGCTTTGGGCAATACGCCATTCGAGCGGGAGGCGGCGTATCGGCAAATCAGCGACGCGCCAGTCAGTAGTGCCATGAGCGAAACGATCCTGGTGGCCACCCGGAAAGCCTGGGCTTTGGGATCCGAAGAGTTTTGCCGACGCCTTGCCAAGCTGACGGTACGTCGTTTGGCTCCGACCAAGCGCGGTCGCCCTCGAAAGGCGGTTGCAGAGCAGGGTTTGGCCGCCAAGCAGCCAGCAAAGGCTCGGTCTTCCCGATCTTCTTCGCGACAGCGACCAAGGGTCCCTGAAAAAGCGGATTAATTTGCGGCAATATGGGGCAAACGCCGCACCAGCATTACTCTGACCCTATTTAATTCTGCACGGTTTTGATTCTCTATTTAATTGGTATCCGACCCTAATTAAATTGATTGCTGTTCGTATTGCATTGCACTATCCTTGTCAACCCTTTTCATTGGCTGTGGAGTACTGCGATGCAAGCCCAAGGTTTATACGATCCGTCAAACGAACACGACGCCTGCGGCGTTGGCTTCATTGCCCACATCAAAGGCCAAAAGAGCCATTCGATCGTCGAGCAAGGCCTGTTGATCCTGAAAAATCTGGATCACCGCGGTGCTGTGGGGGCCGACCCGCTGATGGGTGACGGTGCGGGCATCCTGATTCAGATACCTGACCAGTACTACCGAGAAGAGATGGCAAAGCAGGGCATCAGCCTGCCGCCCCCCGGGGAATATGGCGTGGGCATGGTTTTCCTTCCCAAAGAGAATGCATCGCGCATTGCTTGCGAACAAGAAATCGAGCGCGCAGTCCACGCTGAAGGCCAGGTCGTTCTCGGCTGGCGAGAAGTGCCTGTCAATCGTGACATGCCCATGTCGCCTACCGTGGCAGAAAAAGAACCGGTCATTCGTCAGATTTTCATTGGTCGCGGCCAGGACATCATGGTCACCGATGCACTCGAGCGAAAACTTTATGTGATTCGCAAAGCATCCGGGCATGCGATTCAGGCGCTCAATCTGTTGCACGGCAAAGAGTTTTTCGTGCCATCGATGTCGGCACGTACCGTCGTCTACAAGGGCCTGCTGCTGGCCGATCAGGTCGGTGTTTATTACAAGGATCTCCAGGACGCGCGCTGCATCTCGGCGCTCGCGCTGGTACATCAGCGATTTTCTACCAACACTTTCCCCGAATGGCCGCTGGCCCACCCCTATCGTCTGCTGGCGCACAACGGGGAAATCAATACTGTCAAAGGTAACTTCAACTGGATGCGCGCACGTGAAGGCGTGATGAAATCCGCTGTGCTCAATGAAGATCTGCAAAAGCTGTTCCCACTAATCTATGAAGGCCAGTCCGATACCGCCTGCTTCGACAATGCGCTTGAGTTGTTGGTGATGGCAGGCTACCCGATCGCGCAGGCGATGATGATGATGATCCCCGAGGCGTGGGAGAACCACACGCTCATGGATGAGAATCGCCGCGCGTTCTATGAATATCATGCAGCGATGATGGAGCCATGGGATGGTCCGGCGGCGATGGCGTTCACAGACGGACGCCACATCGGCGGCACGCTCGACCGTAACGGTCTGCGTCCAGCGCGTTACATCGTCACCGATGACGATCTGGTGGTGATGGCTTCCGAGAGTGGCGTATTGCCTATTCCCGAATCAAAGATCATCAAGAAGTGGCGTCTGCAGCCAGGGAAAATGTTCCTCATTGATCTGGACGCCGGTCGTATCATCGATGACAAAGAACTCAAAGACACTTTCGCCAACGCGAAACCCTACAAGCAGTGGATTGATTCCGTTCGCATCAAGCTCGATGATCTGAAAGTTGAGGCCGAAGCGCGCGAAACCAAAACCAGTCTGCTGGATCGCCAGCAAGTCTTTGGTTTTACCCAGGAAGATCTGAAATTCCTGATGTCGCCCATGGCAGTCACGGCTGAAGAAGCGACTGGTTCTATGGGCAATGACTCGCCACTGGCGGTTATGTCAAACAAGAACAAGCCGCTGTACAACTACTTCAAGCAGTTGTTCGCACAGGTGACCAATCCGCCGATTGATCCGATTCGCGAAGCGATGGTGATGTCGCTGGTGTCATTCATTGGACCGAAGCCGAATCTTCTGGACACCAACAACATCAACCCGCCGATGCGTCTTGAAGTGGCGCAGCCTATCCTTGACTACAAGGACATCACGCGCTTGCGCAACATCGGCGATCACACGGGCGGCAAATTCCGATCGTATGAGCTTGATATCTGCTATCCCGGTGCCTGGGGCAAGGAAGGCGTCGAGGCTCGTCTTGCGTCCTTGTGTGCTCAGGCGGTAGATGCCGTGCGTTCAGGTCATAACATTTTGATCGTTTCCGATCGAAAGGTTGACGCCAACAATGTCGCCATCCCCGCGCTGTTGGCAACCTCGGCTATTCACCAGCATCTGGTGAGCAAAGGTTTGCGTACTTCGACCGGCTTGGTCGTAGAGACAGGTTCGGCGCGCGAGACGCATCACTTCGCGCTTTTGGCCGGATACGGCGCCGAAGCTATTCATCCTTACCTCGCGATGGATACACTGGTCGAGATGTCCAAGGGCTTACCCGGTGATCTGTCCCCGGAAAAAGCCATTTACAACTTCCAGAAAGCTGTCGGCAAAGGTCTGCTGAAAGTTTTCTCGAAAATGGGTATTTCGACCTACATGTCGTATTGCGGCGCTCAGATTTTTGAAGCTATCGGCCTCAATAAATCGCTGGTCGAAAAATATTTCAAAGGCACCGCCTCCAACGTCGAAGGTATTGGCGTTTTCGAAGTCGCAGAAGAAGCATTGCGACTGCATCAGCTCGCGTTCGGTAACGACCCTGTGCTGGCAAACGCGCTGGACGCAGGTGGCGAGTACGCCTTCCGCGTGCGCGGCGAAGAGCATATGTGGACACCAGATGCGATTGCCAAGCTGCAGCATTCGACGCGCGCCAATAATTTCAGCACCTACAAGGAATACGCGCAGATCATCAATGATCAGTCCAAGCGTCACATGACCCTGCGTGGCCTGTTTGAATTCCGTATTGATCCGGCCAACGCAATACCGCTCGAAGAAGTCGAGCCCGCGAGCGAGATCGTGAAGCGTTTCGCAACGGGCGCCATGTCGCTCGGTTCTATTTCGACTGAAGCGCATGCCACGCTGGCCATCGCGATGAACCGCATCGGCGGCAAATCCAACACCGGCGAAGGTGGTGAAGATGAAAACCGCTACCGCAATGAGTTGCGGGGTATTCCGATCAAACTAGGCGATACGCTGGCCTCCATCATCGGTGAAGAGCGTGTCGAGGTTGACTTGCCGCTACTGGCAGGCGATTCGCTGCGCTCGAAGATCAAACAGGTCGCTTCCGGTCGTTTTGGTGTGACCACCGAATATCTGACCTCTGCCGAACAAATTCAAATCAAAATGGCGCAAGGCGCGAAGCCCGGCGAAGGTGGTCAGCTGCCAGGCCACAAGGTCTCGGAGTACATCGCCAAGCTGCGCTTCTCGGTACCTGGTGTCGGCTTGATTTCGCCACCGCCGCATCACGATATTTACTCTATCGAAGATCTCGCGCAGCTGATTCACGATCT
>JBIIEY010000112.1:0-6613 GCA_044237595.1 Burkholderiaceae bacterium
GCGGACATTATGGTCATCACCATGTCCAGTGAAGAGTCCCAGGTGTTCGCTTGTCTTGAAGCTGGCGCCTCCGGCTATGTGCTCAAAGAGGCCGGGCATGCAGATATCGTTCGCGCCATTTTGGATTTGAGGGCAGGCGGCTCTCCTATTAGTCCGGTTATCGCGCGCAAGGTGCTCGCCAGAATGCGCAGCACTCGCAGCCTGGAGGACGATGGCTCATTCACTGAGATGCCAGGTCTGACACGTCGTGAAAGCGCGATTCTCGAATTGATCTCGCGCGGTGGAAGTTTTGCCAAGGTGGCCGACGTACTTTGCCTGTCTGTCAGTACGGTCCAGACCCATGTGAAGCGTATCTACGGCAAACTTTCGGTCCACTCTCGTTCGGAAGCCATATTTGAAGCACACCGGCGCGGCCTGTTGCGCTTCGAGCCCGATCCGGATGCCAAGCCTGCGAACTCCGAGCCAGCTAAGCCCGAGCTATCGCGGCCTGACAAAACGGGTTATCCGGAGACTTGATTAGTATTATCAAGTTAAAAACTTACTTCCCCGCGCCCTGTATTTGCTTGCTTTGCAGGGAGCCATTGAGTGCCTTCCACAAAATCGGAGTGAGCTCCGCTATAATCGAGGGTTTCCGGAATTTCCAACCTTGTTTGCATTTCTCCGATTGGGATTGAGTTATGAGTGACGAAAATCAGGTCGACCCGGGTCGACGCGGCCTGCTGGTTGCAACCGCTGCTGCGGGTGGCGTAGCTGGCCTTGCTGCCGCTGGCGCATTTGTCTCCACTTTTGAGCCGTCCGAGCGTGCGAAAGCAGCTGGCGCGCCAGTCGAAGTGGACATCGCTGATCTGAAGCCCGGCGAAATGAAAACGGTCGAATGGCGCGGCAAGCCTGTCTGGGTAATCAAACGCACACCTGACATGGTGGCATCATTGAAAAAGACCGATGTTCAGGTTGCCGATCCAAAATCCGAACGTAACCCTAACGAACTTACGCCCGAATACGCGCGCAACGAAACCAGATCCATCAAACCAGAAATCCTGGTGGCCGTCGGCATCTGCTCGCATCTGGGCTGCTCACCGAGCACGAAGTTTCAGACTGGCGCTCAGCCTTCGCTTCCGGACGACTGGGCAGGCGGTTTTCTATGTCCCTGCCATGGTTCCACATTTGACCTCGCGGGCCGCGTCTTCAAAAACAAACCAGCGCCGGACAATCTGGAAGTGCCGCGTCACATGTACCTGAGTGAGACACGAATCGCAATCGGCAGAGATGAGAAAGGCGAGGCTTGATCATGGCTTTTGTTGAGAAAAAACTACCGGCCGATGCGCCGATTGCACAAAAAGCGCTGGGTTGGGTTGACTCCCGCTTCCCGCTGACCAAGCTCTGGGAGGACCAGTGGGGCAAGTATTACGCACCCAAGAATTTCAACTTTTTTTACCTGTTCGGTTCACTCGCTGCACTGGTGCTGGTGATTCAGATTGTCACCGGTATTTTCCTGGTGATGAACTACAAACCGGATGCGCAGCTGGCATTTGCTTCGGTTGAATACATCATGCGCGAAGTACCCTGGGGCTGGCTGGTGCGGTATATGCACTCAACAGGCGCCTCGGCATTCTTCATCGTCGTGTATCTGCACATGACCCGTGCCCTGCTTTACGGTTCCTATCGCAAGCCACGTGAGCTGATCTGGTTGTTTGGCGTTGCTATTTTCCTGTGCTTGATGGGCGAGGCGTTTTTCGGTTACTTGCTTCCCTGGGGTCAGATGTCTTACTGGGGCGCGCAGGTCATCGTTAACTTGTTTGGCGCCATTCCGTTCATTGGCCCAGATCTGTCATTGTGGATTCGTGGCGACTATGTGGTCTCGGATGCCACGCTGAACCGGTTCTTTGCTTTTCACGTGATTGCGATTCCGCTGGTGCTGCTCGGGCTCGTGGTTGCACACCTGATTGCCTTGCATGAGGTGGGTTCCAATAACCCGGACGGTGTCGAAGTCAAAGAAAACCTGGGCCCCGATGGTCACGGTGTTGACACCATTCCTTCGCACCCGTACTACACCACCAAAGACATCTTTGGTGTGTCGGTGTTCCTCACGATTTTCAGTGCAGTGATTTTCTTTGCGCCGGAATTCGGTGGTTACTTCCTTGAATATAACAACTTCATCCCAGCTGATCCGCTCAAGACGCCGTCTCACATTGCGCCAGTGTGGTACTTCACGCCGTTCTACTCGATTCTGCGTGCAGTCACTTCACAATTCATGTCAGCCCTTATCTTGTGCACTATCGCCTACGCTGCGCTAATCGTGTTTCGCACGCGCTTGCCTCAGATGATCAAGAACGGTGTCGTGGGTGTGGCCGTTGTTATGGTGATTGGCATGTTGGTTTTTGATGCCAAATTCTGGGGTGTAGTTTTGATGGGCGTATCTGTTCTCATTCTTGCGGGTTTGCCCTGGTTGGATCACTCGCCGGTAAAGTCCATTCGTTATCGCCCGGATTGGCACAAGATTGTTTATGCCGTGTTTGGCATTACCTTCTTGGTACTCGGTTATCTCGGTGTTCAAGCGCCAACCGCGATCCGTACATTGGTAGCGCAGGTCGGTACCCTTATCTACTTCGGCTTCTTCATGCTTATGCCATGGTGGAGTGCTATGGGCGAGTTCAAGCCAGTGCCCAAGCGAGTGAACTTCCAGCCGCACTAAGCCGCAAAGGAACAAGAATGAACATCTTAAAAAAATTAATAGCGGTAATGGTGCTTGCGCCGGTCTTTGCTGTGGCCTCTGATGCGGGTCACCCCCTGGATCGTGCTCCGGATCGCAGTAGTGATTTGACCGCACTGCAAAATGGTGCCCGTCTCTTTGTCAACTATTGCCTGAATTGCCATTCAGCATCGTTGGTTCGTTACAACCGCTTGCGCGATATCGGTTTGTCAGATGCGCAAATCCGTGACAATCTGCTCTTCACCTCCGACAAGGTAGGTGATCTGATGAAAAGTAATCTGAGTGTGACGGACGCGAAAGCTTGGTTTGGCGCAGCACCGCCGGATCTGTCGGTGATTGTTCGGGCAAAGTCCTCGGGCGAAGGTTCAGGCGCGGATTATGTTTACACCTATTTGCGGACCTACTATGTAGACGAAGGTCGCGCGACGGGGTGGAATAACTTGGCCTACCCGAATGTGGGTATGCCGCACGTACTCTGGGAGCTGCAGGGTGTTCGCAAGGCAAAGTTTGTGGAAGAGAAGGATCCGCATGATGCGTCCAAGACCGTGCACAAGTTCGCCGGTTTCGAACAAGTCAAAGCGGGAAAAATGACATCGCAGGAATACGACACTGCGATGGCTGACTTGGTGGGTTACATGGCATGGATGAGCGAGCCGGTAAAAAACAAGCGTCAGCAGGTGGGTGTTTGGGTCTTGCTGTTCATGTCCCTGCTGGTGTTGCTGGCGTGGCGACTGAACGCCTCGTACTGGAGAGAAGTCAAATAGTAGCCCTGTATTTTCTGTCTGATAGCATCGCTTGTGTAGAGTGATGAAAGCTAGTCATGCAGAGAATCAGATATGTATGAGTGGGGTGAGGCAGCGTGCTGTCTCACCCTCTTTGTTTCCAAGGAACTGAAATCATGATGGTCCTCTATTCGGGCACAACCTGCCCATTTTCACAACGCTGCCGACTCGTCCTGTTTGAGAAGGGTATGGATTTTGAAATCCGCGATGTGGACTTGTTCAACAAGCCCGAGGATATTTCGACCATGAATCCGTATGGTCAGGTGCCCATACTGGTTGAGCGCGAGCTGGTGCTCTATGAGTCGAATATCATCAATGAGTATATTGACGAGCGATTTCCTCATCCGCAGCTCATGCCTGCCGATCCGCTCATGCGTGCCCGTGCCCGTCTGATGCTGTTCAATTTCGAAAAAGAATTGTTTGTGCATGTGCATACGCTGGAAAACGAAAAATCGCGTTCGGCCGAGAAAAGTCACGAAAAGGCGCGTAATGAAATCCGCGATCGCCTGACGACGCTGGCACCGTTGTTCCTGAAGAACAAATACATGCTAGGCGAAGAGTTTTCCATGCTAGACGTGGCCGTTGCGCCTCTGCTCTGGCGCCTTGATCACTATGGTGTGGAACTCTCCAAGACGGCGGCACCACTGATGAAGTACGCCGAGCGGATTTTCTCGCGTCCCGCGTATATCGAAGCACTGACCCCCTCCGAAAAGGTCATGCGGCGCTAAACAGTGCCGTTGGCGGGCCCAGTGCCCGCCACAGGCTCGGAGGAGTTAAAGGGTGTGTTCTTTTATCCAGGCTTTTTTAATGTGACTGTCTGATGCCGGAAACTTCCACCAAACCTTACCTATTGCGCGCTCTTTATGAGTGGTGCACCGACAATGGCTACACACCCTATATCGTGGTGGTGGTGGATGCCGGTACCCGCGTGCCGGCAGAATTCGTAAAGAACGGTGAAATTGTCCTTAACATCAGTTTCGAAGCCACTGGCAATTTGAAAATAGATAATGATTTCATCCATTTCAAAGCCAGGTTCGGTGGCGTTGCAAGAGAAATTGAAGTCCCTGTCTCGAATGTGAGCGCAATTTACGCCCGGGAGAACGGCCAGGGCATGGCCTTCGAAGTGCAGCGCGAGGAAGAAGGTCAGCGCAAGAAAAAGCCTCGGAGTGAGCCGACGAAAACACCGGCGAAAACACCGGCGAAAAAAATCTCGCCCCTGCTCTCAGCCGTGCCACCTGCATCTCCCGATCCGGACAAGGTGCCCGATGATGATAATCAGCCCGATCCGCCGGGCAAGGGTGGGCGACCAAGGCTCACGCGGATCAAATAACGTATAATTCCGGGTTTTCAGCGGCCGGCTTAGCTCATCAGGTAGAGCACTTGATTTGTAATCATGGGGTAGCGGGTTCGAGTCCTGCAGCCGGCACCACCGAACACTTGGGCTAGGTCGTTATCTTCGACGGCTTATCCCTCCACAGGCGATTCGTGAGTATCTCACCGGAGATCTCTCAGAACCGCACAGGAAACGCGGTGGTCATTTACTTCCCTTCGTTTGTCCCGATTGCTCGTTCTCCGAGCCAATGCCTTGCCCGCCTTACCGTTCAGCGTTTTCTTCTGTGCCCTCGGGGATGAGCCCTATTTGCGTTGAAACCTGCGTCGGTCGACGCCTGAGAAAGGTGAGGTAACGTGACGGGTGATGGGGACGTTCAGGAGCGACTTGGCATGCATGTCGATCACGTTGATTGCAATGGTGGCGTCCCGGCTTTCGAAGCCATGGGCAAGAAGGCTATGCCTGATGATCGCAATGATCTCTTCATACGTCTGAAGTGTGAGATTAAGCGTGGCGTAGGCTAGCTTCGGTAATTGAGGGTCGTGTTTCGACGTCGTGTGACCAAGCGCCAATGCAGTTAATTCCACGTTGAGCTTCAGGATTTCCTGTGTCGACATGCCTTCAAACAGGCGGCGCAGCGCGGCCTTGGTCAGCATCACCGTCGTTATCTCCTTCACGACTTGGGTAAGGAGTGGCGAGCCGCCGTATTTGTCATATAGATTCGGAATTGGATCGGCCATCAATTACCTAGATGGTTGCATGCAATGTTACTTTAGGTTATCACAGTCCCAAATCCGTGTGGGGCGTTCGAAAAGCTTGCTTGAATGGCACTGGAAACCGGGATCTGCTTGCGGCGTCGGGGCGTTTTGCGGGTCCGGGACAGGCTACCCGATAAAAAATGCCCAGACCGTTTGGGGTCTGGGCATTTTTTCATTCACATCGCGCCAAAAATTTACAGTCTTATTCCATCAATGCTTTTCTAGCAGCACTTCGGCACCCGGCCACTGCCGCCATACCGGGCATCCTGACGCTCGCGGAAGAAGGCCTCGTAACTCATCGCCGGTTGGTCCGGGTGATTTTCTTGCATGTGATTGAGGTAGTTATCGTAATCAGGCAGGCCCACCATCAGCCTTGCGGTTTGACCAAGATAGGCGCCAAATTTTCCGAGTTCTCCAAACATCATGTCTCCTCTCTACTCAGGCACCAGCAGTGGCAGTGCCTGATGACACTGCCGGCGCTTCTTCGGAGGTGGGTTTGTCCGAGCGCAGCGCCTGCAGGCAGGAACGAATACTGTAGAAGAGGATGGACAGCACCACCGCCATGAAAATCGCGGCCAGCGTTGCATCAATATAGTCGTTCATGATGATTTGCTGCATCTGCTCAGGTGATTTCGCAGGTGGGAGTACCTTGCCCTCCGCAGCGGCCGTTTTGAATTTCTGTGCGTGCGCAAGAAAACCGATACGTGGATTTTCGTGGAAGAGTTTCTGATAACCCGCGGTCAGCGTGCAAATCAGTAGCCAGACCGTGGGCACGAGGGTGACCCAGGCGAATTTTTCGCGCTTGAGTTTGAAAAGCACCACGGTACCCAGCATCAGCGCAACAGCGGCCAGCATCTGGTTGGAAATACCAAACAGCGGCCACAGCGTATTGATGCCGCCCAGAGGATCCACCACACCCTGATAAAGGAAGTAGCCCCAGGCACCCACACACAGCAAGGTACCGATCAGCCCGGCAACCATCCCCGGCAGCGCCTTGAACGGCGGTATCACCGTCCCGATCAAGTCTTGCAGC
>JBIIEY010000113.1:0-6513 GCA_044237595.1 Burkholderiaceae bacterium
GCTTAATGAGATTTTTGTTCAAGGCGGGCCGGCCCTTGAACTGCTCCCCTGATACAAGCGCGAATTATCCTGATGTAAAAGCGTCCATAGCTTTTATTCGATCGGTAGCCAGATTGGTTGGCGACAAAGCAATCGATGCTTCCAGCGGCGCCAAATAATCTTTGTAAGTGAGGGGGGGCAGCATCAGGCATCGATGCCCAATAAGCTCTGCAGGCATTTCTGGCCTGCTATGACGGGAGAGAGACTGAGGAGATACAACTCACTGCAGGTGAATCATCCCAAGCGACAGTGCTCCAGGTGATTTTTTGTTTTCTTCTGAAACGCAGCATATCCAAAAAACCGGATAAGGGGCTGGCTGAAGAAATGTCGCTAAGTTCGGGATATTTTTTTACCCAGCGATGCATAGCGACATTTGATTGCCATAAAACGAGGATGCTTACTTGAGCGCCAATATGTACTCGGCTATCGTGAGTGCATCAGCATTCGATACTTGCGGCTGAGGCGGCATGATGTCCTCGCCCCATACGCCGGTGCCACCCGCCTTGATCTTTGCAGCCAACTTTTTTACGGCGCCAGCATCACCGGCATACTTCTCTGCCACTTCAATGAGCTGCGGACCGTATTTGCGCTTGTCGATCATGTGACAGGCAGTACAGTTATTACGCTGAAGTAAAACTTTGAGTTTTTCGGTATCGGCGTGCACGACCTTCGCGGAGCAGACCAGGCCAAAAAATAAAAGCATTGCGCTAAGGCGTTTCATTAAATGTCTCCAACCGTATGTACTCATTAAAAATCAGGTTCATCCCGGATCATAAAAAACGCGCTACCTCTCGGTAGCGCGTTTCTTGACTACAACTGCTTAGTTCGCAGGCGTAACCTTGTAGATCATGCCGCTTGCCTCGTCGGCCACATACAGGTTGCCCTGATGGTCGAGCGAGAGGTGACGGAAACGACCTGCAAAGGTTGGCCAGAGCAGTTCTTCACGCTTGGCCGACTTGCCATCCTTGGAGATGTCGAGGATGTCGATACGGTTACCCGTTGGTGTGCCGTGGATACCGATACCAGCGTAACCCACTGCCAGACGGCCTTCCCAGTTCTTCCACTGCTTGCCAACCAGCCAGACGCTGCCGCACATACCTTGGGACAAACCATTGTTGTTCCATGCGGGTTTCATTGCGTTTGGATAGGCCTTCAGGTCGGTCATAGGCATGAACGCTGCACGCTCTTTGGGAGCCACTGCGCCCATCTGGTTAGGCGAGTAGCCGCAATAGCCATCTGGACATGCTGGACGACCGTTTACGTTGTCACGTGGATCCCAGCCGCCATTGCCGCCGTTTTCCAACTTGGTGACTTCGTCGCTGTGCCATGGACCGTTTTCCGATGTGTACACGTCACCACTACCAGGACGGAAGGAGATGCCCTGAGGATTACGATGGCCATAGGTATAGACGCGTGCGTCGAAACCTGCTGGTGGCTTGTTGCCAGGCGCAGCCTTGCCATCACGGTCAACACGCAGGATCTTGCCGCGCAGTTCAGTTGGGCTTTGTGGGCCGGCACCGTTGTGGTTATCGCCAATGGCGACGTACAGGTAGCCGTCAGCTGGGCTGAAACGGATACGACCGCCGTTGTGCGCGCCAGGGCCACCGAATGGGTGGTTCGACTTCTTTGGCTTGTAGCCTAGGTCGTTGATGATTTCCGTAATGTCGGAGACGTCGGACAGCGAAGAATCAACCTTCATGCGCATCACGATGTTGTTGTAACCACCATAAGTGCGGTTCGCGCCACGCGAGCTGGAGTACAGATAGACGTAGCTGTTCGAAGCGAACTCAGGGTCAATAGCGACACCCTGAACGCCGGCTTGTCCATCGCAGAACAGATCGTCTTTGGTCTGTGAATAGCCGCTGGATCCACCAACGCCGAGCAGCTTTTTCACGTCGCCCGATGGCAGCCTGACTGACAGACCTTTGCACTTCTCAGTGAAGAACATGGTGCCATCCTTGAGGAAGGCCATGTCCCAGGGTGATTCCGCCTGTTGGAAATTCTCTGCTTGGACATTCACCGCGGATGCTGAACCTGCAGCCAGCAAAGCTGCGACGGCCAACGCAGTTGGAAAATAAGATACGACGGCTTTTTTCATTTCGTCTCCTGATTGAGTTGTGGGGCAACCTTGCATTGCGCGTTTCTTCGCCGCTGGCGTTTCCCGGTATTAAAACATCCATGCGTCGGAATGAACGCATGCGCGTCAATCGATTGCAAAACTTGCCAAACCGTTTTGCACTCAAATGAAACTTCAAGGAATTTACAGGAAAAAAACCGACTTTAATGATTAAGCCTTCTGTTGTGAGGGGCATTATTAACAACATTTTCTCAACACATTCAAATACTTTCCAGATTTGGCAGATTTACTATTTGAAAAGTAGCAAAAAAATATGAATTGAGCAGATCAATGGTGATTATTACTGCACAAAAGCGATCGAACAGACTGTTAATAATTTATTACCACATTGATTTTGCATTGGCCAGAGCAGTGGATTGCTCATAAAAGTTTCTAATGATCACAAATCAGCACAAGATCAACGAGATTAATCGTCAAGGAAAGTTATAAATCTCTCCTTGCTGGTTTGATTCAAAACCATCTGCCCACCCACGAAATGCACGCGCGAACGCCTGTGCATTTCGTGCTGACGACGAGTTATTTAGGGGATACGCGATAGATCATGCCAGAGGCCTCATCGGCCACAAACAGATCGCCATCCGGACCGGTCGTCAGGTGACGCAAGCGTCCTGAAAAGGTCGGCCACAACAGTTCTTCACGTTTGGACGACTTGCCATCTTTGGCGATATCAAGAATATCAATACGATTACCTGTGGGTGTACCGTGGATACCGATACCCGCATAGCCCACTGCCAGACGACCTTCCCACTCCTTCCACTTCTTGCCTACTAACCAGGCGCTACCGCACATACCCTGCGACAGGCCGTTGTTGTTCCAAGCCGGTTTCATGGCATTAGGGTAGGTCTTGGTATCTGTCATCGGCATGAAGGCTGCCCGCTCTTTCGGCGGCATCGCCCCCATTTGGTTGGGCGAGTAACCGCAATAGTCATCGGGGCAGTCTTTGCGACCGGCCATATTAGGACGCGGATCCCATCCACCGTTACCACCATTTTCCAGCTTGGTGACTTCATCGCTGTGCCATGGGCCATTTTCTGAAGCGTAGGGCTCATTCGTACCGGGACGGAAGCTGATGCCTTGTGGATTACGGTGGCCGTAGGTAAAGATACGCGGATCGAAACCTGCTGGCGGCTTGTTGCCCGGCGCTGCTTTACCATCGCGATCAACGCGAAGGATCTTGCCTCGGATTGCGGTGGGGCTCTGCGGTCCCTCGCCGTTGTGATTGTCACCGGTCGTTACGTACAGATAGCCATCGGCGGGACTAAAACGAATGCGGCCTCCATTGTGTGCGCCCGGACCACCGAATGGGTGGTTGGATTTTTGGGGTTTGTAGCCAATGTCATTGATGATTTCGACCAGATTAGTGACCGACGACAATGACGCATCTACCTTCATACGCATCACGATGTTGTTGTATCCGCCATAGGTGCGGTTAGGACCCTTGGAGCTGGAGTACAGGTAGACGTAACGGTTTGAAGAAAACTCGGGGTCGATAGCCACACCCTGAACGCCTGCTTGTCCGTCGCAGAATAAATCGTCTTTTACCATCGAGTAGCCGGTAGTGCCAGGAATGCCCAGCAGTGCTTTTACATCACCCGAAGGCAGTCTTACTGACAAACCTCTGCACTTTTCAGTAAAGAACATAGTGCCGTCAGCAAGAAATGCCATGTCCCAAGGTGATTCCGCTTTCTGGAAATTTTCTGCAGTCACAGTCACCGCTGATGCAGCGCTCATCGATAGTAGACTGGTGGTAGTGATCAGTGTTGCAGCACCAATCTGTTTAACTTTAGGTACGACCACTTTCATTTTCATTTCATCTCCTGATGTTGATTTAACTCATTAAGCACAGCATTTGCGCAACATGATTCACAACAACCATTGGCGTCTCGTCATGTACAAGATTGCATATCAATGAAGTTTTACAGCACTGGCATAAAACGACATTGAGAAAAAATTGAGTCTCGACGGAATTTATCCACGCCAACATCACTTCTCTTGGATGAAAGTTTTGCCCATAAGTTGCTAAAAACCGAAGATGAAATACATTGGTAATTTTTTTGATCAAAAAAAAAGGGCTCCGGATCCAAAGATCCGAAGCCCGTTGCAGGTAAAGCGTCTTAAATTAAATCAAGCTACTTTCTGAAGCACTACCTGTTCTTGCCCATACTGATCCAAACCCGCTGGCGCGCGATGCTTGCGCCAGTACTCACTGGCTGCACCCACACCACTACCCGGCTGCACCTTGATGCCACTGTCCAGCATCGCCATTTCAGCGCCGGCAATACCGGACATGAGGTGAACTTCGTTCATATCACCGAGGTGACCGATACGGAAGAGCTTGCCCGCAACTTTGGAGAGGCCTGCGCCCAGTGACACGTTGTAGCGTTTGTAAGCGCGTGCAATCACGTCAGCACCATTGATACCCTCGGGGACCATGACAGCGGAAACGGTGTCCGAGTACCACTTAGGGTCAGCAGCACACAGCTTCATGCCCCAACCTTGGGTGATTGCAGCACGTGCGCCTTCGGCCAGATAGTGATGACGCGCGATGATGTTATCGAGACCTTCTTCTTCGATCATCTTCAGCGACTCGACCAGACCATACATTAGCGACAGAGCCGGTGTGTAAGGGAAGTAGCCGGTCTGATTCGACGCCATCATGTCCTGCAAATCAAAATAGGCGCGGGGCAGCTTGGCTTGTGAGTGCATATCGAGCGCTTTCTGGCTCGCGCACATGATGCCCAGACCAGCCGGCAACATCAGGCCTTTCTGCGAGCCGGATACAGCCATGTCAACGCCCCAGTCATCGAAACGGAAATCAATCGAGCCCAGTGAAGACACCGCATCCACGAACAGCAGCGCCGGATGCTTGGCATCATTGAGTACCTTGCGAACGGCACCGATATCTGAAGTCACGCCAGTCGCAGTTTCGTTGTGGCAAGCAAGTACAGCCTTGATCTGATGCTGGGTATCCTTGCGCAGAATATCTGCGTACTGCTCCAGCGGCACGCCGGTACCCCACTCAGCATCAACGATCTGCACATCGAGTCCGAATTTTTCGCACATCGCAATCCACAAATGACTGAACTGACCAAAGCGCGCAGCGAGTACTTTGTCACCGGGCGAGAGCGTATTCGCTATCGCCGCTTCCCAGCAGCCAGTGCCGGAGGATGGGAAAACAAACGGCGTGCCACGTTCGGTGCGGAATACTTTTTTCAGACCCGGCAGAATGGTGCGGGTGAGTGCCGGAAATGCCGGCGAGCGATGATCTTCCATAGAGACCATCATCGCGCGCATGACGCGATCAGGTACGTTGGTGGGACCGGGTACAAACAAAAAATTACGACCAGCCATGTTGAGCTCCTTTTATTAATTGGATTTGGAGTTTCACGGGCGGTCTATGCCGCCCTTTCCATACTTAAAATTCGTTAACCACGCGCGCCGTAGACCGGGAATGGACGTACCAGTGCGGAGACTTTTTCACGCGCTTGCGCGATACGCTCGGCATCGTTGGGCGCTTCGAGCACGTCAGCGATCAGACGGGCAGTCGCGCGCACCTCATCTTCACGGAACCCCCGCGTCGTCATCGCGGGCGAACCCAAACGAATACCACTGGTGATCATTGCTTTTTCGGGATCATTCGGAATGCCGTTCTTGTTGCAGGTGATATGAGCCAGACCCAGAGCTGCCTCGGCCGCTTTGCCCGTAATACCTTTGGCACGCAAATCGACCAGCATCACATGAGATTCAGTCCGACCACTAACGATACGCAAGCCGCGTTCCACCAATGTATCCGCCAGTACGGCAGCATTTTTGATCACTTGCTGCTGATATGTTTTGAAGGCCGGTTGCAGCGCTTCATGGAACGCAGCCGCCTTGCCAGCGATGACATGCATCAGCGGGCCGCCCTGCAAGCCAGGAAAAATCGCGCTGTTGATTTTCTTGGCGATGTCTTCGTTGTTCATCAGGATGATGCCGCCGCGTGGGCCGCGAAGGCTCTTGTGCGTCGTCGAAGTCACCACATCGGCATGTGGCACTGGGTTCGGATACACGCCACCGGCAATCAGACCCGAGTAGTGCGCCATGTCCACCAGAAAGTACGCGCCCACATCCTTGGCGACTTTCGCAAAACGTGCCCAGTCTATTCTCAGTGCATACGCTGATGCCCCTGCAATGATGAGTTTGGGTTTGTGCTCGTGGGCGGTGCGCTCCATGGCATCGTAATCAATCTCTTCTTTGTCGTTCAAACCGTAACTAACAACATTGAACCATTTGCCGCTCATGTTCAGGTGCATGCCGTGCGTTAGGTGTCCGCCTTCGGCGAGCGACATGCCCATGAT
>JBIIEY010000114.1:0-6495 GCA_044237595.1 Burkholderiaceae bacterium
CACATCGTGGCGCTATTGAAGCGAGTCGCGCCGGCTGTCACTATTGTGCTGGGCGGCCCGGAAGTCTCGCATGAGACCACTGACCAGCGCATCATTGCATTCGCAGATTACGTAGTGACGGGTTGGGGTGATACCACCTTCCCGCGATTGTGCTCAGATATTTTGAGTGGCCCAAAACCCCTGATGAAAATTCACGCGGGCGAACAACCTGCTATGGATAAGATCGCTTTTCCCTATGCGCATTACAGTGCCGAAGATATTGCACAGCGCACCGTGTATGTAGAAGCTTCCCGAGGTTGTCCGTTCAAATGCGAGTTTTGTTTGTCCGCACTCGACAAGACGGCATGGCCATTTCCGCTGGATGATCTACTGCGCGAACTCGACATGCTGTATGCGCGAGGTGCAAGAGTATTTAAATTTGTTGACCGCACTTTCAACCTGAATATCAACAACAGTCTGCGTATACTGCAATTCTTCCTTGATAAGCTCGATGCCTACCCGGACGATCCTGTATTTGCGCATTTTGAACTTGTGCCGGATCACTTGCCCGACGCGTTGAAAGATAGCATACGAAAATTCCCGCCCGGCGCCTTGCAATTCGAAATTGGCATCCAGAGTTTCAATCCAGAGGTGCAGGCGCGTATTAGCCGCAAGCAGAACAATGAAAAGGCGATCGCCAATTTGCGCTGGCTGCGCCAGGACACTCACGCCCATTTACATGTCGATCTGATTGCGGGTTTGCCCGGCGAAGATGTCGACAGCTTTGCACGCGGTTTTGATCAGCTGGTCGCTTTGCAGCCGCATGAAGTTCAGTTTGGCATACTCAAGCGTCTGCGTGGCACACCCATCATCCGGCACTCACAAGTCTATGGGATGGTGTTCGATCCGGCACCGCCATATCAGATTCTTGCGAACGATTGTATTGATTTCAATACGATGCAAAGACTGGTGCGATTTGCTCGCTACTGGGATCTGGTGGCGAACTCGGGTCGTTTTTCTGAACGGCTACCCAACATTTTGGGTGACGCACCTTTTACCCGATTTCTTGCACTGTCAGATTGGTTGTATGCGAACACAGATGCGACGCATCGTATTTCGCCGGAGAGACTGGGCCGCTTGTTGGATGCGTGGCTGAAAATACAGTCGGCAGACTGTGCTGAAGATCAGGAAGATCTGACGCAAGAGGCAATGGGCGGCGACGATGTTCCGTCCGTCAGTGAGAAAAACAAAATGTCAGCGACGCGCCGACAACAGCGACATCAGGCGGCGTTGCCTTCAGCGGTTGCACGCCAGACTTCAATCAGCGATCGTGCATCATCGCTCAGCGATGACAATGGACGAGTGTGCGCGCGATCGAAAATCATCAGCGCATAAGCATCTGCGAGCGCATTCACTTCGGGCGATAGTGCACGCTCCTCGCCCGAGGAGGGGCGCATCCTCCGCCAGTAATTAATCGCGGATTCCAGCTCAGTTAGTGTCAAGTCCATCGCGCTATTGTACCGTTGATCAAGCCTCACCAGCCCCGGCGGCGAGGGCCGCCGGCAATCGGATCAGCCAAGTCCCAATTCCTTGCTAAGTAACTCTGCACCAGCTGCCAGTGCTCGCAGTTTGGCGGTTGCTACTTCCCGTGGCATGGTGACCAGACCGCAATTTGTACAACCTTGTATGTGTTCTACATCGGCGTACTGCATCGCCTTGCGCAGCACACTCGCGACTGCTTCGGGTGTCTCAACCTGATGTGTGCCAACGTCGATAGCGCCAACTAGCACGTCCTTACCTCTGAGCATCTCGATAAATTCCATAGGCACACGCGAGTTTTGGCATTCCAGACTCACCTGATCAATGTGACTCTTTGCCAGCAACGGGAAGACATGCTCATATTGCCGCCATTCCTCACCCAAGCCTTGTTTCCATTTGATATTCGCCTCAATGCCATAGCCATAGCAAATATGCACGGCTGATTTGCATGACAATTCCTTGGCTGCACGTTCAAGTGTCTTCACGCCCCAGTCGCGCACTTCATCAAAAAACACATTGAATGCTGGCTCATCAAACTGCACTACATCAACACCCACTGCGGCAAGCTCTTTTGCTTCTTCATTCAGAATTTCGGCAAACGCCCACGCCAACTTTTCACGACTTTTGTAATAATCGTCGTACAGCGTATCGATCATCGTCATCGGGCCAGGCAGCGTAAATTTGATAGGCCCTTGGGTGAGCGCGCGCAAGCGCTTGGCATCTTCCACAAAGACTGAGCGGGTGCGAGTGACCTTATCGACAACGACAGGCACTTCAGCGTCATAACGGTTGCGAATACGTACCGTTCTGCGATTGACGAAATCCACGCCACCCAAATGATCGATGAAGGTCGTCACGAAATGCTGGCGCGTCTGCTCCCCATCGCCAATCACGGTAATGCCCGAGCGCAGCTGGTCATCTACGGCCAGTCGCATCGCATCTGTCTTTGCTTGTGCCAGTGCTTCTCCCTGCATCTGCCATGGCGCCCAGAGTTTTTCTGGCTCAGCCAGCCAGGCTGGTTTGGGCAGGCTGCCGGAGATAGCCGTTTTGATGCGCTTTGACATGAGGTCTCCTGAAATCGCGTCTTGTTATGTATGGGGCTGCAATCAGTCGACTATTATGCCGCAGTCGATCGTCGGTAGGATGGATGGCCAAGTACTACAAGGCTTACCTAGCGCTTGGTAATGAAATCTTCCAGTCGCTGTACGCCAAGTGCCAGGCGTTCAATACCGCTGGCAAAACACCAGCGTATGGCGCCCTCGCCCTCAGGTCCGAACGCGCTTCCGGGCGCAAGACCCAACCCTGCCTCGTTCACCAGTCGCTTGCACAAAGCGAGCGAATCTGTTTCGCCTTCGATGCGAAAGAACAGATACATCGCACCCGCAGGACGAGGAGCAACAATGCCCGCATCACGGAAAACAGGCTTTGATAGCTGCTCATATAGATAATTGCGCGCTTCGGTGTAGCGGGCGATGGAATGCGCGACGATATCCTCACCGCGCTCGACGGCGACAACGCCTGCCTGCTGCACAAAGCCTGGCGCACACGAGGTGTTGTATTCAATTAGTTTGCCCAGGTCAGTCATCAGCGAGCTCGGTGCTTGCATCCAGCCCAATCGCCAACCGGTCATTAGCCAGGATTTTGAAAAGCTGTTGGTCGAGACCACGCGTTCATTGGTGTCGGCGATATCGAGAAACGAAGGCGCACAGGTACGTGTGCCGGCCGGGGCATCGTAGACCAGCCGCTCATACACGTCGTCTGCCAGTAACCAGATGCCGTGCTTGCGGCAGTGATCGATAACGACTTGCTGCTGCGATCTTGGCATGGTCCAGCCAGTGGGATTGTTGGGCGAATTAATTAGCAAGGCTTTTGTATCTGATGCCAGTGCATCCAGTAACTTATCAAGATCGAGTTCCCAGATCGGGTCGGCTCGCTGTGTTGACAGTTGCAAGGGCACGGAAATTACATCAGCGCCCAAAATCTTCGGTATCTCGATCAGATTCGGCCACAGCGGTGTGACGATCACGACCCGGTCGCCAGGATTGAGCAAGAGCTGCGCAACCAGCATCAGTGCAGAGACACCGGACGAGGTAACAGCAATCTGCTCCGCAGTGACCGACTGATGCAGTTGTGATGAATAGCGTGCGAGTGCCTCGCGCAATGCGGGTATGCCGAGATTTTGTGTGTAAAACGTGTCACCCGTATCCAGTGCCAACTTGGCCGCTTCGCGAATGAAATCAGGCGTCACTTGGTCGGGTTCGCCAAACCAGAACGGCAGCACATCCGTGCGACCCATACCCGCATTAGCCACTTCGCGTATTCGCGATGCGACCAGCGATTGCACTGCGGGACGGGAAAGGGTGTCGTGAGTCTTCATCGCATCACATGCAAAGTAGCAGACGGTTGGCGAGATCAAGCATGAATCCGGGGCGAAGATAAGCAGAAAAAATCAGGGCGACGAGAGCGGCGCTCAGCAACAGCAGCATAGCCCGAGTCCAGCGCGTTCGCATCACGCCACCACTGTCTGCGCACGTACGATGGCGCCTTCCCTGATCGGCAGGTTCACCAATCCGGCGAAAACACCCAGCACAATCGTGATCATCCATACCGTGTTGTAGTTACCGTCGATCGTGTACAGATAACCGCCCAGCCATACACCGAGAAAGCTGCCGATCTGGTGAGAGAGAAACACGAATCCCGAGAGCATGGACAGATACCGCATACCGAAAATACTGGCAATAACGCCGTTGGTCAGCGGTACCGTCGACAGCCACAGGAAACCCATTCCTGCAGCGAAGAGATACACGGATATTGAAGACAGCGGTGCGAGTAAAAATAGTGTGATGAATACAGCCCGCGCAAAATAAATACCCGACAAAAGATAGCGCTTGGGTAGCACATCACCCAGCTTGCCTGCATAGAAAGAGCCAAAAATATTGAATAGCCCGATGAGCGCGAGCGACACCACAGCCACCACGGGATCATCAATCCCCTTGTCGCGCAGGTACGCAGGCAGATGCATGCCGATGAAAACCACCTGAAAGCCACACACGAAGTAGCCGCACATCAGCAACTGAAACGGCCGATAAGAAAAAGCTTCGCGAGTTGCCGCCATAATGCTTTGTTGCGGTGCTGATATCGGTGTCGGTGCTGCAGGTTCGCGTAACAGCCAGGCCAGCGGGATCATGGTCAGAACAATCAGTGCTGCCAGCATGAATAGCGCCTGCTGCCAGTCGGTTGCAGCGATCATATGCTGCTCCACCGGCACCATCGAAAACTGACCGAATGAACCTGCGGCACCCAATATCCCGAAGGCCCACGAGCGTTTGGTTGGCGATGCCGTGCGTCCCACGATGCCCGACAATGCGCCGAAAGCGGTACAGGATAGCGCGCCACCCATCAGTAATCCGGAGCCGATAACAAAGAGGCCGGGCTGATCGATCAATGCCATCCAGAGCAGCCCGGCCATGTACAAGAGCGCGCCAGCGATTACGACGCGTGCCGCACCCAGACGATCAGCAGCAATTCCTGCAAGCGGACCGAAGACGCCCCACATTAGATTCTGGCTCGCCATGGCAAGCGAAAAAGTTTCGCGCGTCCAGCCATGCTGAAGCGACATCGGTTGCAGCCAGAAACCAAAGCCATGTCGAACGCCCATCGCCAGCGAGACAATGATGCCGCTGGCAATCAGTACAGTAGAGAGTTTTGGCGCTGCGGAGGTTTTGAACATATCGGACAGCGAAGCGGAAGCGGTCCGAGAGTGTAACGCATGAAGCAAGCGCCTACGTGGCCACACACCCTGCATGTATCAGCACGCGCAGGCATGCAGGATGTGTATGCGTTTACTGACCGGGGCTGGGAGCGGGCATCGGTGTTGTGCTTGGTGTAGGGCTGGTTGTGCCGGGTACATCGGTGCCTGTACCACTCATGCCCGAACCGGAGGGCATTGTACTTGTGCTACCGCCTGAGGTACCCGAGCTACCCCTTGTGCCCGCTCCCGAGCTTTTCTCTTTCGCTTCACCTGAACTGCTGCCCGTTGTTCCTGCACAAGCGCTCAGTAGCACGGCGCAAGCCATGGGTATCATCCATTTGGTCATAAATCACTCCCGCAAAGATAAAAAGGCAGTACGTATAACGACGACGTACTGAAAGACTGCATGAACATGCAGTCAGTAGAAGCGGAATTGATCGTAAAAGTTCGGGATAGCGCAGACGGTATTGAGTTCACGCAAGGCGACTAGCCTTGCGTGATACAGATCAGACAGATCGATTGAATTTTCGGCGCGTGTTCAGGCCGCTTTTTTTGCACTGGATTTTTTAGCCACCGCTTTTTTGGCAACGACTTTTTTGGCCACTGCTTTTTTGGCCACGACTTTTTTGGATGCGGCTTTCACTGGTGTTTTGGCAGCCACCTTTTTCGCCGGCTTCGATGTGTTTTCGTTATCGCCTTCTCCGGCATCGGACTCTTTCGCAGCAGCCTTCCCTTTGCGCGGCTCGAATTCAAAACTCACCTTGCCGTCCTTGCCTTTGGCCAGATAGGCCTTGAAAGGGCGGCGCGTGCGTTGTGAAACAAAACCGGGCAGCAGGTCGGTGCGTCCCTCATTAAGCAGCTTGATCATCTGCTCCGGCAGAATTTCCTGCTGCAAGATGATGCGGCCGCTACGGAAGTCACAGGCTTTGGGTTTGGCCAGCGCTTTTTCACAGAAATAAGCGAGCCCTACCTCATACACACCGCTGCCGCATTTTGGGCAAGCTCCGAGAGATGTTTGCCCACTGAGATCGACTGGCTCTGCATTTTCGTCATCTGCAGCACTCTGGCCAAAATCGAATTCCAGTTTGTAGTTTTTGATTTCCTCGTCGTGCGATATCTTCAGTATCGCTGCAAAAGGCCGCCCCATCTTTGATCGGAAACCCTGTAATGGCCCGATCGTGCGCTCGGTCAGCAGTTCTTCGACTTCGGCGACTTCGAACTGACGC
>JBIIEY010000115.1:0-6484 GCA_044237595.1 Burkholderiaceae bacterium
CTCAATTTCTCACCTCAGGTCATGAAGGTCGCGTTCACGGGCTGGGGTTGCGGCCCGAACAACCCGATCATACATGGCCGCTAGCCCGCAGGGCTTTTGTTCGCGCTATGGCGCCTTGCCGCTGGAGAGCTCCAGCCAAGCTACGAAGCGTCTGGCCATTTCACGATAGCCCGCTGGCGTGAGATGAATCAGGTCATTGGCCATCCAAGGTGGCGATCGCTTCATCAAGGCATAAGCGCCACCCATCTCGCGCATTACGACCGACATGTCCCAAACCATGCATTGATACTCGTCACCGAGTTCGCGCTGAATCGCTGCCGCCTGTGCGTGACGCTCAGGGAAAGTCAGCAGGTCGTAATGCGTAGTGACCTGCGTCTTGTTGACGGTCTTGCGTTTGCCAACTTTGACCTTGACAATTTTTTTGATGTAAAACCGAGTCACCCGATCTCCAGGCGTGATCAGAATGCACGCCGCTTGTGGCAATGCGGCACGCATGGCGATCAGGGTCTGACGATAATCCTGGCGATAGCGCTCGGGATTCCAGTTTTTTCCAGTGACGTCATTGGTACCATAGGCGAGTACGACCGCATCATAGGGCCGCTCGAATGTCGCGGCTTTGAAAAATTCAGGCTCGACACTGCGCCAGTAATTGCCGGCAGCACCCGCAATGCCAAAATTATCCAGAACTGCGCCCTGATGATCTTCGGCAAAGAGACCGAGGAGCGTCACGCTCTTTGCTTCACTCACACGCAACTCGATACGAGAGAGCGGCATTGCCGCCTTGATCTCGACCACCCCGATCGAATGAACGCCCTGAGTATCGAGTGTGCCGAGGTTTTCACCGTCAACGATCACATCAAAGGTGCCGCCACCGGGCTGGCGCAGGAAATGCAGCGCCACTTGATGAGCGCGGTATTTCGCGTGGGTGGATCGCAGATCAATTTCGAGAGACGCGTGCGGCGTGCTCGCCGTCATCGCATACAAACCCAATCCAGAGATAATTTTCGGCGAACCGACTGTTCTCGGGGGGAGCTCTTCTCGCCATTCACCTGTTCTACAAAAAGCACTGACAGGTAAGTTCAATCCCGGGCGACCATAAAGTAGATTGATGTGGCCTGCACCGCCAACACCATAGCGGTCTTGCAGCACTTGTCGGACTTCAGTGGTAAAGAATTCCGCAGCCATATGACTGCCACCCCAAATGCCAACGCGCGCGATACGCTGGCGTGAAGCAGCCTCCAGCGTGGCATGGAATTTTTTTATCCACTCCGATTTGGGTAGATTGCGACGCAGTTCGTCAGGGCTGGGCGGCGCAAGTGCCTTTTTAAGCATCGCCGCTTCCTCTTCTTCAGTCAGCGGGATGACCTCCTCGTCGCTGCCTGCAGGTACCGGATCTTGTTTTTGTTGATTACCTTGCGAAGGCGCGGGGCGACGCTCTGGCGATTTTCTCCGCTGGGATGTCGTACACTTCAGCGCGTCCATGTCTTTACCGCCTGCGACACTCAATATCGGATGCGTGGCTATCGATGGAGTCTCGACCGGTACAGTCTCTGCGGATATGACGGCAGCTGGCAAGAGCACCAGCGCCAGTAACAATCGACCATCCGTTATTTTCATCATTACTGGGCTGCCTCGAAACGCTGATAACTCTGCAACAGCGCATCGGAGAAGGCATTGCCGATACGGTGTAATCCTTTTTCTGTCAGATGATTCAGATCAGTCCAGGCCAGGCCTTGCGACAGCCAGCGTGCGAATGAATCCCGACCGCCCATGAACTGCCAGGTATTCCAGAACGCACACCCATTCTCCAGACTGACCTGACGCTGATACGTCACCATGCGCTCGATCAGCGGGCGCGAGGTGATACGACCATCATCATTGAGCACACCCTGATCCAGCGGACTCATCACCAGACACGCGGCTTTCGGTGCGCCCTGACGTAGCACTTTGAGCGCGGCTGCAAATCCCTCTTTGTAGACGCGCCCCTCAGGTGCCATCAAACCACCATGGTTTGTTTCATTACCGCCCAACATGACGACGATCAGATCAGGATTACGAGTAGCGGTTTGCTCGGCAAGATGTGCCGGATCGAACTGACGTATGGAACCACTGGCAATGCCGACCACTGCTGTGGTCTCCCAGGTAATGCCCTGTGCCGCCTCAACAACAGCGCCATAGACTTCAAGGTTAGGCTCGGCTACCGTGATCTTCACGCGCGTAATGGGATCTGCGCTTTCAACGATCCATTGATCGAAAGTCTGATGCTCTATGCGTTTGGGTGGGTCGATTTTTTTGCCATTGACTTCGAAGGCAGGTACCTCGTCACGCCGGGATTTTTGCGCATACAGCTCGATATGCTCACCCATCACAGCCTTGGGCTTGGGTGGCGAAATCAGGATCTGACTTTTGGCATGCGGTTTTGCCACCACACCCCCAAGTCCGTAGCGACCATTATTTCCGCCAAACAGAATAGTTTGTACATTCCATTCGCCGGTTCGCTCGACGCGCACATCATCGCGGCGCATCCAGCGTGGATCCATACCGGCCACGAAAAATCCCGGACCACCATTGCCAAAGCTGGTCTGCATACGGGTGCGCACGGTTTTCGCAATGCCATCACCTGCCAGCGTGGAATCACCGTAATGCAGCACTTTGACAGGACCTTGCTTGCGCTCTTTGAGCGCTCGAAAAAAACTGGCCAGATGCTCTTCACCATATAAATACGCGACGCTGGCGTTTTTTGTTACGGATGGGGTGGTCGCTGCTGCTGCCGCCGCCTTCTCGGGATCGAGATCCTCAGGGGCTTTACCTTGAGGCGGCTCGTTGGCAGTCTGCGCTGCTGGCTTCTCGGTGGCAGCGCTCGGTTCACGCACAATCGGTTCTTCGTGTACCGGCTCTAGTGGTGTCGGTGCTGATGTTGAGTCCGACTGCGACCAGACTAGAGGGCCCAAGGCGCGGGTGGGTCGGAATGAGGCCATGTCAGCAATGTAATAACTGGGCAGCACGGTCGCCAGACCAACGACCAGTATGGCTAGCACGTGAAGTGGGGGAGTCAGTCGGTCATTTGCAAGCATCGTCAGAAATTCCTGTAAATGAAATTCAGCGCCTGGCCACCGGACAGATAAGCGCCCGTCAGCAAGACCACACCAAAGATAACGCCCTGAATGAAAGGATGCTGCCGCTTGAATGCAGTACGTGTCGCTTCCGTCACCCATACAGGTGCAAAGCAGGACAAAATACCCGCGATCAGGCAAACCCAAAACATCATTGAAAATCGCGGTGAGCCTGATAATTCGGATTCAAACATATAGCCCGCAAAAGCCGCTGCATCATCCAGCGTTGGCGTCTTGAACAAAACACGGGCAACCACGACAAAACTGAATGTCGCTAGCCACCCGGCAATCTGCAGACGTTTTTCATACGTGACTGTCCATGACTGCCACCAACTCTGAAAACGCAGCCAGCGATTCATACAGACTGCCGTGCCGTGCAGCAGACCGTACAACAAAAAATTGAGGGTGACGCCATGCCACACGGCTAATAGCAAGATCGAGATCATCACATTGCGATAAATCTTCCATCGCTCGACTCTGCTTCCACCCAGAGGGTAATACACATAGTGCGTGACCCAGGCAGACAGGCTCATGTGCCATCGACGCCAGTACTCTGCAATCGATGAAGCGTGATAAGGACGGTTGAAATTTTCTGGCAATTTGAGACCCAGTAACCGAGCAGAACCGATCACGACGTCCGTGTAACCCGAAAAATCCAGATAGATCTGAAAGGTGTAAGCCAGCAGTGCGATCTGGATTTCCAGCGATGAGAAGCTGCCCGGATCCGTGAATATAGGATCAACGCCCGCCTTGGCGATCACGTCCGACAAAATGAGTTTCTTTGCCAGGCCACGGACGATGCGCCACAAGCCTTCACGGATATCGTCACTGCTGACATCGTGCCTGTTGACGAGCTGGTTGACGAAGTCTGATGCCCGCAAAATCGGTCCCGCGGCCAAGTGCGGAAAAAATGTCATGTACACCGCGTAGTGCGGCCAGGCACCGGTATCTAACTGGTGCCGGTAGCGATCGACGGTGTAGCTCACTGCTTGAAAGGTCATCACAGACAAGCCCAGCGGCGGCAACCATCCCGAAAGGCCTTCCGCTTCCAGCCAGGCCGGATCAACCAGTCCCCACAAACCTGCCTTGATGAATTTGTGCAGCAGCAAAGGACTGATTTCCAGCGCGATCAATAAGCCCAAGGCCTTGCGATTACCCGGGCAGTGGCGCTGAATCAGCATCGCACCGGACCAGGTCACGATCAGCAGCGCCAGAATCAGCAGGAAGTTAGTCCAGCCATCCGACCACAAGGTGATCACACCACCCAACAACAACAGACACAGACGAGTGATCTGAGATTGACTGAGCAGATACAGCGCAACCAGTATCGGCAGCGCCATTAGGTAGTTGGAGGAAACCAAACCGGTCTGGCCTTATTTTTTACGGGTCGCTGTAATCACCGCATAGGTACCGTCTTTGTAATACCCCATACGGAAATTCAGTGGACGGATATCTTTGCGATCTTCAAAGGCTTTCGCCAGGTCTCGCTGATAGGCATTGAAGGCGTGATGTGCGCGCTCGAATTTTCCGTAAAGCTGGGTGCTGAAGCCGGCATCCAGCTTGGCGTATTGAATCCCGGTTTCATCCTGAACGATGAAGGGGGCATTGTTGATCACGGCGTCCGCAGTCATCGAGAAATTCTTGTTTTGCGGCAGATGTGATGCCGCCTTGAACAGGGTCGGATTGGAAGCGAGCTGTTTGATCAAAGTGTGATTTTTGGGTGATGACTGGATACCTTTGTTGGATAAATCGAGGCGCAGGTAATCCAGCGTCACCGGGCGGCCATTCTTGGTGAGTTTGAAACGTACCGATGTCCACTCTTTGGTGGTGACGGGTAATTCGATGATTTCGCCCTGCTCATTCCAGTCAATAGGGACAACATCGTTAATAACAAAACGCTGGAGCTGCAGTGTCGTTGCCAGAAAGGTGCTGGCACCAATATGAACCTGGTTCTGGTACACATACTGATCGAGGTACTCGGTGACAAAAAATCCATCACGCCCGTAGTTTTGCCAGGCCGCGGTCAGCACATTAAGGGTCTGATCCAGCGTGGCCGGGTTCAGTGTGCGCAAATCAATCGGCTGGTAGGCGCGCTGCATCGCGACCATTACATAGCGCCGCGCATTCGGATACATCTGGTAGACGGAGGAAAAATCCGGGCCGGAAAAAGGATAAAAAACAGTCTCTCGGAATGCCGGCACTTCCTTCTGCGACCAGGCCATCATGGGATTGGCGATTTTCGTAACGTACTGAGTCCAGTTGGAACGTACCTGATCGGAGTAGCGTTTCCACTGCTCGGTATTCAATGCCGGCGGTAATCCAGATGGCAATGCAGCGCCGGATAACAGGGTGGCAGTTTCCTGAATACTGACCGGCGGGATAATGGGGTTCGTATCAGCAGCATGGGCGGCGTGCACGAAAACAAATGCTGCGATAAAACCGGATATGCCGTTCAACGATGCTTTCATTTTGATATTTTTTTAAATTCAGGAGGGCGCTGGATGCATCAACGATGACGAGCGCGCATGAATGGGTATGCGCTTTAGTGACCAGAAAAATAGGGGACCGCATTACCCGCAGCCGCAAAAATTTTCGGTGCTGTTTTATCAGAACTTCAACTCATTTTGATTGTACCAACAGAGCCAACACAAGGTTCTTATTTTTGTTCCATTTACCCGGGCAGATTATTATTTAGATTGTCACATTAATAATAAATAATGCAGAATCGTATTTGCACGGATACTATCGGCATGAACAGACGCTAAGCAAATCCGCTGTACCCCAAACTTTCAACAAGCACTGGCACAACCCATGAAACAAACGATAGTGACGCTGGACATGGAAGGTGTTCTGACACCGGAAATCTGGATTGCCGTAGCAGAAAAAACCGGTATCGAGGCATTACGCCGAACAACGCGGGACGAACCGGATTACGACAAGCTGATGCGCAGCCGTCTCGAGATACTTGATCAGCACGGACTGACGCTCTCTGCAATCCAGGCAGTAATTGCTACCCTGGAGCCACTCCCCGGGGCGAGAGATTTTCTGGACACCTTGCGTTCGAAAGCCCAGCTGCTGATCCTCTCGGATACTTTTGAACAGTTCGCAGCGCCATTCATGCAGCAACTTGGCATGCCCACCCTGCTTTGTCACACGCTGCTGATCAGGGATAACCGGATTGTCGACTACCGGCTACGCATTCCGGATCAAAAGCGTGCGGCCGTACTGGCGCTCCAACAACTCAATTACCGGGTGATTGCCGCCGGCGATTCATTCAATGACACCAGCATGCTGGGAGCGGCAGATGCGGGATTCCTGTTCCACGCACCCGAGAATGTCAAAGCCCAATTCCCTCAGTTTACTGCAGTAGA
>JBIIEY010000116.1:0-6443 GCA_044237595.1 Burkholderiaceae bacterium
ACATTACCCACAAATCCGTCACAAACAACGATATCGGTAGTGCCTTCGAAGATGTCATTGCCTTCGACATTGCCGTAAAAATTAATCAGACCTTTTGCGTGATCCGCACGCAGCAACTCCGCTGTTTGCTTGACCAGTTCATTGCCTTTAATATCTTCTTCGCCGACATTGAGAAGACCGACGGTGGGCCTTGCGTGACCTTCGACAGCGGAAACCAGTGCAGAACCCATCAGCGCAAACTGATGCAGATGCAAAGGCTCGCAGTCAACATTGGCACCCAGATCGAGCACGTACGTGGGGCCGTCTTTCTGGTTGGGCAGTATCGTGCAGATGGCGGGGCGATCGACGCCGGCGAGAGTTTTCAATACATAGCGAGAAACCGCCATTAGCGCAGCGGTGTTACCGGCAGATACGCAAGCTTGTGCTGCACCGTCTTTCACCATGGTGACGGCAACTCGCATCGAGGAATCTTTTTTTCGGCGCAATGCGACTTCAAGCGAGTCGTCCATCTCCACCACCTCTTCAGCATGCACCACGGACAGCCTTGGATGGTTAGCAGCGCCCAGCTTCTCGAGCTCGGCGCGCACCAGAGACTCGCGGCCCACCAGAAACATTTCAGCGTCAAGAACGCTGTTGGCAAATGCGAGTGCAGCGGGAACGGTGACCTTTGGGCCGTGATCGCCGCCCATGCAGTCTATGGAAATTCGGATTGTCATGATCCGGAGCGAGATTTGCTAACCGGATTCGGGTGCGAGTCACTCATTCGAGGACCTGACCTTGTCGATAGGCTTGCACATGAAAAAACGGCGCGAGGCAAATGCAGAGCGTGTATCAATGTGCTGCTGGTCGCGTCGCGCTGGTTTTTATGGTTACCGCGTGGACGAATTACTCGTCGTTCTTGGTCTTCAAGACCTTGCGACCGCGATAAAAGCCATTCGGGCTGATATGGTGGCGCAGATGTGTCTCGCCAGTGGTCGCCTCAACGGCCAGCGGTGGCGATGTCAGAAAGTCATGCGAACGATGCATGCCGCGCTTGGACGGGGTTTTTTTGTTCTGTTGGACTGCCATGGCTTACTCCTGATTCGGTCAATTCAAAATTTTAACATAGGGTAAGTCGGTTCCTGCCATTTAGCCAAACCGACAATACTGCGACTATTTGAGCTTTTTCAGTACTGCAAAGGGCGATTCCGCCTTTTCCGCGCCAGATGTAGGCACATCCCCCGGACATTGCTCATGTCGCGGCGACAAGGGCAAAGCCAGTAATGCCTCATCCTCGACCAGCACCATCAGGTCCTGAGATGTCGATCCGACAATAACATCCAGACTCTCATCATCAAGACGCGCTTCAATATCGTCAGCGTCCGCCTCATCTTTTGCAAGCACCAGCGTTGACGCAGACACCATCGGATACGCCATCGGAGACAAGCAACGCTGACACACCAACTGAATCTGTCCACTGACGTTCAACAGAAGCTGCGGTACACCCGCTGCATGCCTGCCCCCGGCAATAGCCCAGTCCAGCGTGCCCGCCGAATTGGCCAGCTCGGCTGAAAGCCTTGCAAATTCGGAAACGGAAACTTGTCCGGATGACTGCTGTTGCTGTTTGCAGAACTCGAAGCTGTCGACGATCTTGGCGCTCATTGCGGCGGAGTGCTTCGGAAAACCAGCTATGATAGCAGGGTTTATTCCAGATTCCCATAGTGGGCTGGCCAATTTATTACCCTCTCCCGCCCATTTGTTCGCAATGCCATCCCAGCACCCTCCCCGACTAGTTCTGGCCTCAGGCTCTGCCTACCGGCGCGAACTGTTGACACGCCTGAGGCTGCCTTTTGAGGTGATGCCGCCCGATTTGGACGAGACGCCCATGTCCGGTGAGACGCCGCCAGATACTGCGCTGCGGCTCTCTCAAGCCAAAGCCATAGCGGTAGCCAATCAGATCGGTCCGGCGCTCGTGATCGGTTCAGATCAAGTCGCGACCCTCGATGAGGAACATATCGGCAAACCGGGAAACCACGAACGCGCTCTTGAGCAACTCAAAAAAATGCGTGGCCGAGATGTGATCTTTCACACGGCACTCTGTTTGATCGACAGCAGGCCGGACGCAGAGCACGGCTTGCAACTGGCGAATATTCAGACAATCGTCCGCCTGCATAACTTGCCCGATAACGAGCTCGATGCCTACCTGAGAATCGAGCAGCCTTATGACTGCGCTGGCAGCGCAAAAAACGAAGGCCTCGGCATTGCACTTATAGAGAGTATCGATAGCAACGATCCAACGGCATTAACCGGATTGCCACTCATTGAACTGACGAACATGCTGCGACGGGCTGGCGTCGTTTTTTTTGAGAGCTGACACGATGGCCGGTACGCTTTTTCTCATCCCTAATGGCTTGGGTGCAGACGCCCTGGATCGGGTACTCACTGCTGATGTCCGAGCCATCACGGCCGATCTGGATTACTTCATCGCAGAAAACGCAAAAACGGCGCGCGCCTTTCTCAATCAGGTTGCCCTGACTCACCCGCTACGCGTGCGCCTACAGGATATCGAGATACGCGAATTGAATGTAAAAACACCAGCATCGGCACTGCCTGATCTGGTAGCGCCCTTGATTGCGGGACGTAACGGTGGACTGGTGTCAGAGGCTGGTGTGCCCGCCGTGGCCGATCCCGGTGCAGATTTGGTTCGGCTTGCCCATGAGCGCGGGGTACGCATACGGCCCTTGGTAGGACCATCATCCATTTTGCTGGCCTTGATGAGTAGCGGGCTGAGCGGACAAAATTTTGCATTCAATGGCTACCTGCCTACGGATGCCACCGAACGTGCCACCCGCATTCGTCAGCTCGAGCAGCGCTCCAGACAAGAACAACAAACACAGATTTTTATCGAGACGCCTTACCGCAATGAAGCTTTGCTGCAGGCGCTAAGCACGCATTGTCAGCCGGGCACGCAGATCTGCATTGCGACGCATCTCACGCTAGAGGATGAATTCATACAACGCATGTCGGCGCAGTCATGGAAACGTGAGCTTGCGGAAAACCGCATGCCAGATTTCCGCAAAAAGCCCACTGTGTTTTTGATGCTGGCTTCCTGAAACCGGTCGGGTCTGCAGCGCTTCAGCGCACCTTGAGCGTCTCGACCACCAGCACTTTTGCTGCAGACTCGCCTACCGCAGCCCCGAATTTTTTCAAGACCCGGTCGGACAGACCTTCACGCACGGTGTAGTCAATAATGTCTTCCGCCTTGAGCACATCACGAGCGACGCTGCTGACCGAGCCCAGACCATCGGCCAGTCCAAGCGTAATGGCATGACTACCCGTCCAGAACAGCCCTGAGAAAATTTCGGGTGACTCTTTGAGTCGCTTGCCTCGGCCCGCGCGTACCGCGCGAATGAACTGCTGGTGAATTTCCTTCAACATCGTCTGCGTGAATTCTTTGTGTTTGGGATTTTCGGCAGAAAATGGATCGAGCAACGCCTTGTTTTCACCGGCTGTCATCAGCCTGCGCTCGATACCCAGCTTATCCATTAATCCTTTAAAGCCGAAACTGCTCATCAGCACACCAATCGATCCGACGATACTCGCCTCACTGACATAAATCTTGTCAGCTGCGGCCGCAATGTAATAGCAGCCGGAAGCACACATATCCTCAACAACGACATACACCGGCTTTTTAGGATGCATTGCTTTCAGGCGCGTGATCTCGTCGTTGACAATTGCGGATTGCACCGGGCTTCCACCGGGGCTGTTCATGCGCAGAATCACACCGACCGAACCAGGATCACTGAAGGCCTCGTTGAGAGCGGGTAGTATCGAATTGACGGATGCATTAGCGCTGCTCGCATCAATCTCGCCATCAATTTCTACGAGAGCGGTATGTCGTGCGCTATCCTGCTTTGAAGCCCCTTTGAAATCAAACGCAGCCCAAACGGCGAAAATCGCGACTCCGACACCCACAAAGCGAAAAATATTCCGCCAGCGCCGGCTGATACGTTGCTCTTTCAGGATTTCCTGCGCGAGCTTCTCGAGCGCGACATACTGGGGTGGCACTGGAGGCTGGGGTGCAGAATCATTACCGCTATCGTTGGTTGTATCTTCCATTGCACGTTCTTGTAGTTGATGGGTTTAATGAAATGAGATTAGTAAAAAATTTCTATCGTCCACTCAAGTTGCTCAATTCAGGCGCGTGTTGCACTGATGCTGTTATCCGTTAGCCAGAAAATCTGATTATCTCGCTCGATCACCTGCAGTGGCTGAAGCTTTCCACCACGACAGGGTCCGCCGGCGCAATGACCCGTATCGGGTTCATACAGTGCCCCATGGGTGGCACACATCAGGTACAGACCGCTGGACTCGAAGAACTCGCCCTCTGTCCAGTCCAACTCCATCGGCACATGTGCGCAGCGATTCAGATACGCATAAGGCTGCTGACCATAACGCACCACAAATGCCGTTGCATCTTCACCATAAGCTGTGACCGGAAAGCGTATACCTTTGCCGCCGTCCGCGAGTGCATCAGCCATGCAGATGAATATTTCCGTGCTCACGCATGCTCCGTCAACCACTGATGAAGTGATGTCACCGAATCTGCGCCGAACAGCGGACTAAGCGCCTCAAGCTCATGCGCAGGATGTGCGCCGTAGTGAACGCCAATAGCCGCCGCACCCGCATTAGTGGCCATTTGCAGATCATGTGTGGTGTCACCAATCATCACGGTGCGTTTCATGTCTTGCCCGAGCTCGCGTGTAATTTCCTGGAGCATGGCCGGATGCGGCTTGGAGAAAGTCTCATCCGCGCAGCGGGTCGAATCAAACAGCGACATCAGCCCCGATGTATTGAGCGCACGGTTGAGTCCCACCCGGCTTTTGCCTGTGGCGACTGCCAGAAAATAGCCCTGCGCTGCCAAATCCAGCAGCATCTCGCGCGCGCCTTCAAACAGGGTCAGGCTTTTGTCCTGCGAAAGATAATGGTAGCGATAGCGTTCCACCATACGCGGATAAGATTTCGGATCCAGACCCGGCAAAACCACCCGCATCGCATCTTCCAGCCCCAGACCAATGACGTAAGACGCGGCGCGGTGATCCGGCACGGCAAGCCCGAGATCGCGTGCAGCCGCCTGAATGCTGGCGACAATGGTCGCCGTGCTATCCATGAGGGTACCGTCCCAGTCGAATACGATCAGGTCAAATTTTTTTCTGGGCATGGGAGGCAGCTCGGACGAGAGTCTTGCTTTCAATCTGGGTATCGGGGGTATTAAATTGCGCTGCAGCCATCATCGTATCGGTTCGGCTCCGACTGCGCCATCAATTCCTAGGCCCTTGAGAAATTGTTGACATTCTGTCGGCAGTCTCGACTCCAGCGCGATGGAAGCGCCAGTGGCGGGATGTTCGAATCTCAGCCGGAACGCGTGCAGAAACATGCGCTTCAATGCCGGCCTTCCCGGTTCCGCTTTTTGCAACTGACGATTAAGACCAAAGTCGCCGTATTTATCATCGCCGGCAATCGGAAAACCTGATGAAGCCAAATGTACCCTGATCTGATGGGTGCGGCCGGTTTTCAGCTCCGCTTCCAGCAAGGCGTAACCGGCACACTGGCGCACCAGATTGAAGATGGTATGCGATGGCATGCCATCCGACTGAACACGCACCCGGCGCTCACCGTCAGGGGTGGTGTATTTGTGCAGCGGCAGGCGCACATGCTGGCGGCGATTGGGCCAGACACCGCTCACCATGGCCAGATAGCGTTTATCCAGCAGCCCGGCACGAATCTGCTCATGCAGGGCCGTCAGCGCGCTGCGCTTTTTTGCCAACATCAGGATGCCCGAGGTTTCGCGATCCAGCCGATGCACAAGCTCCAGAAAAGGCGCATCCGGGCGCGCGGCGCGCAGCTGCTCGATAACGCCATAGCTCACTCCCGAGCCACCATGAACGGCGACGCCGGCTGGCTTGTCGATGACCAGCAAATGACTGTCTTCAAAAAGCACGGCAAATTCAGCACCGGGAACATGCACCGTACTTCGCTCGGCAAGACGCATGGGCGGGACGCGGACCGTATCCCCCTCAACCAGCCGGTAGGTCTGCGCTATGCGTCCTTTATTGACACGAACCTGCCCGGATCGGAGCACCTGGTAGACATGGCTCTTTGGAACCCCCTTGCAAATCCTTAGCAAAAAGTTATCGATGCGCTGTCCAGCATCATCCGGCCCTATGGTCAACAGGCGTACGCTGGGCCCCTCCGTAGTTCGGGGTGGGCTGGGATCGGTATTCGCGAGGGACGTCAATTCAGTACCCCGCCCATGGACGGCCGCTGATGTTCGGGTGAACCGGCGGACCGACCTGCGGAAAGCAGGGCGATGCTCAAGCCGGCCCCGGTCATGCTTTTCCTCATGCAAACCTTCCCTAAGTCCTTCATTTTGAATATATAATCGATGTGGCGAAATAATTTCG
>JBIIEY010000117.1:0-6431 GCA_044237595.1 Burkholderiaceae bacterium
ATAGACCAGAAGGCGCTCCGGGCTCATTGCAGCATTTGCCACGCTTGTCTGTACTGTGTTGCCATGCGCATGATCGAGAAAGCCTGGCAATAATGCGTGACGCAATTTTGTCTGGCGAAAACATCCACCAAAAAGATCCGACCTACGGGCGCACACCTTTGCACTGGGCTTGCATGTTTTCGAGCATGGCCGCGGTCGAACTGCTGCTGGGGCATGGTGCGGTGGATGACATCAACGAGCCTGATGGCTTGAATTCGACACCGCTCGCTTGCCTTATAAAAATGCGCGAGCTTCCGGGACATGAGGTCATGGTGAGCCGTTTGATGGAGGTGGGTGCCCGTCTTGAGCTGGTTGAGGGTGGCGGAAATGCGTTACTGTTTCAAGACTATCTGACACCGGCACTGGCAGGTAGCTTGTTGCAAGCGGGTTTGAACATTGACTGTACCAATGTAATGCGAGAAACCCCGCTGCATGTAGCCTCGGCCAAGGGTAACGATGCCTTGGTCGAGTTTTTGCTGGCGCATGGTGCCGATGTGAATCGACGGTGTTTGCTTGGATGCACGGCACTGCACGATGGTGAGCTGGATCCGGGTATTGCCATTCGTCTGCTCCGCGGCGGTGCTCTGGTCGATGCCCGTGATGATCAGGGCCAAACCCCGCTGATGCTGGCTTGTGATTTCAGCAATATGCGATTGATTCGCGTGCTGCTCCAGTATGGGGCGTCGCTGGCAGTCAAATCTCATGAGGGCTGGTCGGCGCTGGATTGTGCGCAGAAATCCGGCGGCCAGGTCTATCAATATGTGCTTGAGTGTGCCGGGCTGATCCCCGGTACGCGGCTGGCCAGCACTTGAGCGCCCTCAGTCACAGCTGCGCAGGTCAGGATGAGGACTGAAATGCTAGAATGCCGGGTCTTTGAAAAACCCTTTACCGGAGCAGTCCATGTTTATTTCCAACGCCTATGCGCAGGCGGCAGCACCCGGAGGCGCGGCAGGCGGCTTGATGAGCTTCCTGCCCATCATTTTGATGTTTGTCGTGCTGTACTTTCTGATGATCCGTCCTCAGATGAAGCGGCAAAAGGAACAAAAAGCCATGATCGACGGCTTGGCCAAGGGCGACGAAATCGTTACAGCCGGCGGTGTGGTCGGCAAGATCACCAAGGTCAGCGATGGCTATGTGACCGTGGAAGTCGCTGAAGGTACCGAGATTCTGATGCAAAAAGCCGCGGTTACTTTGCTACTGCCCAAGGGCACGATCAAGGCTTTATAGAAGTCTGATGCTCCCTATGTCCGGCTCCCGAGCCGGACATTTTCTTTTGATGCAGGATGCCATGAACCGTTACCCCCTCTGGAAGTATGTATTGATCTTGCTCGTGCTGTGCATGGGCGTGCTCTACACTGTGCCGAACTTCTTCGGCGAGTCGCCAGCGGTACAGATCAGCAGCGCAAAAGCAACGCTCAAGGTCGGACCTGAGACGGTCAGCCGCGCGCTTGCAGCGCTCGAGAAATCCGGTGTGCAGGCCGAAGCAGTCTTCTATGAAGACCTCGGCAACAATGGCACGGTACGCGCTCGTTTTGCGACCACGGACATGCAGTTCAAAGCAAAGACGGCACTTGAGCAGGGACTCAACAGCGATCCCGCAGACCCAAGCTATATGGTCGCCTTCAATCTGCTGCCTAACACACCGGGCTGGCTGCAAAGCTTGCATGCACTGCCCATGTATCTCGGTCTGGATTTACGGGGTGGCGTGCATTTTCTGATGCAGGTGGATTCCCGAGCGGTACTCACAAAACGCATGCAGGGGATGCAAACGAGCGTTCGTGCGCTGCTGGTTGAAAAGCGCGTTCGCTTTTCGGGCTTGTCGCGTGAAGGGGAAGCAGTCGATATCCGTTTCCGTGATGAGGCAACGCTGAACGCCGCGCGTGATGTGCTGAGTTCACAAATGCCCGAGCTGGCGTTGGCCGTCCTCCCCGACGCCGAGGGTCAGCGTTTGCGTGCAACTCTCAATCCTGAGGCTTTGAAGAAGACACTGGAAGACGCGGTACAACAAAATATCTCTACCCTTTCCAAGCGGGTCAATGAACTGGGTGTGGCCGAGCCAGTGATTCAACGTCAGGGCGCAGATCGTATCGTCGTGCAGTTGCCGGGTGTACAGGATGTCTCGCGCGCGAAAGATATCATTGGCCGCACCGCGACGCTGGAGGTACGCATGGTCGATGAGTCAGTGTCTCGCGGTATGGAAGAAAGTGCCGCTGTGCCACTGGGATCCGAACTTTTCAAATCGGGCAAGGCGACTCCGGTCATTCTCTACAAAGATCCGGTCATCACAGGTGACTACATTTCGAATGCAGGTGCCAGCTTCGATCAGAACCAGCAGCCTTCGGTCAGTATTGATCTCAATGGCGATGGCGGCCGCAAAATGCGCGAGGCCACGCGCAGCAAGGTCGGCAAGCTGATGGCGATTGTCTTGTTTGAAAAAGGCAAGGGCGAAGTGCTGACCGTGGCGACCATTCGTGATGAGCTCGGCTCGCGTTTTCAGATCACGGGTATGGAATCACCAACGGCTGCAACCGATCTGGCACTGCTGCTTCGCGCGGGCTCGCTTGCTGCGCCCATGGAAATCATTGAAGAGCGCACGATAGGACCGCAGCTGGGTGCAGAAAACATCAGCAAGGGTTTCAATTCCACGCTGTATGGTTTTGCGGCCATCACCGTGTTCATGGTGATTTACTACTTGTTGTTTGGCGCCTTCAGCGTTTTTGCGCTGGCAGTGAACGTCATGCTGCTGATTGCTTTGCTGTCGCTGATGCAGGCAACTCTGACTCTGCCGGGTATCGCGGCGATTGCGCTGACGCTGGGTATGGCGATTGATGCCAACGTGCTGATCAATGAACGTATACGCGAAGAGCTGCGTAACGGGAATTCGCCGCAGGCGGCGATTGCTGCAGGTTTTGAGCGTGCTTGGGCGACGATTCTGGATTCGAATGTCACCACGCTGATCGCGGGTCTGGCGTTGCTGATTTTTGGTTCGGGACCGATTCGCGGCTTTGCCGTTGTGCATTGCCTTGGCATTCTGACGTCCATGTTCTCGGCCGTCGTGGTGGCACGAGCGCTGGCAAATCTCTGGTATGGCCGTCGCAAGAAACTCAATAGCGTCTCAATCGGACAAGTCTGGAAACCTACCGTCTGATGCGGTCAGGTTCACTGAAAGGAAGTCATGGAGTTTTTTAGAATCAAAAAAGACATACCGTTCATGCGACATGCGCTGGCGTTTAACGTCATCTCGGCGCTGACATTTGCTGCGGCTGTATTTTTCCTGTTTGCCAAAGGTCTGCATCTGTCGATTGAATTCACCGGCGGTACGGTGATGGAGGTCGCCTACAGCAAGCCTGCTGACCTGGAACGAATTCGCCAGAACATTTCAACGCTAGGCTTTGCCGACAGTCAGGTGCAGAGTTTTGGTACCGCACAAGATGTGCTGATTCGTTTGCCAGTGCAGAAAGGTAAAACTTCAGCACAGGCAAGCACGCAGGTGATTGAGGTGTTGAAGGCACAAGACCCGACCGTCAGTTTGCGACGCGTTGAGTTCGTCGGCCCACAAGTCGGCGAGGAGCTTGCGCATGATGGGCTGACTGCACTGGCGTTTGTGGTGGTCGGAATCATGATCTACCTTGCGTTCCGATTCGAATGGAAGTTTGCGGTCGCTGCCATTATTGCGAACTTGCACGACGTGATCATCATTTTGGGATTCTTTGCCTTCTTCCAGTGGGAATTCTCGCTGACCGTACTGGCTGCTGTGCTGGCTGTGCTCGGCTATTCGGTCAATGAGTCTGTTGTGGTTTTTGACCGGGTGCGTGAAACTTTCCGCGACCGTCGTTTCGGCAAGCTGGAAACTGCGGAAGTCATGAATCACGCGATTACCAGCACCATTTCAAGAACCGTGATCACCCACGGATCAACCCAGTTGATGGTGTTATCGATGCTGATTTTTGGCGGGCCCACGCTGCATTATTTTGCGGTGGCGCTGACGATTGGTATCTTGTTCGGTATTTATTCGTCGGTGTTCGTTGCTGCAGCCGTGGCGATGTGGCTAGGCGTGAAGCGGGAAGATCTGCTGAAGCCAGTGAAACCGAAAGATGAAACCGATGGGGCGGTGGTTTGATTTTTCTGCCCAGGTAAGCAAAAAAGCCGGCGTGAATGCCGGCTTTTTTATTGTTTGCTCACAAGGCCCGGCGGCCAGCACAACTCTCAGATATCCGTAGCCAACTTCTCAGCCAAGCCCACATAAGAAGCCGGCGTCATTGCCAGCAGCAGATCCTTGGCTTCCTGCGGAATGGCGAGTTTCGTGATGAAGTCTTGCAGCGCATCTTTCGATATGCCCTTGCCGCGTGTGAGTTCCTTCAGTTGTTCATACGGGTTTTCAATGCCGTAGCGACGCATCACGGTTTGCACGGGCTCGGCCAGTACTTCCCAACTCTGGTCCAGATCTTCCGCGATTTTTGTGGCATTGACTTCGAGTTTGTTAAGGCCTCGCAGGCAGCTGTCATAAGCCAACAGCGCATAACCCAGTCCGACGCCGATATTGCGCAGCACGGTTGAATCTGTCAGGTCACGCTGCCAACGTGAAACGGGCAGTTTTTCTGCCATGTGTTTCAGCACCGCGTTGGCCATGCCCAGATTACCTTCGGAGTTTTCGAAATCAATCGGATTGACTTTGTGCGGCATGGTCGAGGAACCGATCTCGCCGGCTTTGGTGCGCTGCTTGAAATATCCCAGCGAGATGTAGCCCCAGATATCGCGATTCAGGTCGAGCAGTATGGTGTTTGTGCGCGCAAACGCATCAAACAGGTCGGCCATGTAATCGTGAGGCTCGATCTGAATGGTGTAGGGGTTGAATGTCAGGCCCAGACGGGCTTCAATCACATTGCGCGAAAACGAAGGCCAGTCAAAGGAAGGATAGGCTGACAGGTGCGCATTGTAGTTTCCGACCGCGCCGTTCATTTTGCCCAGAATCGCAACGCTGGCGATGCGTTGTCGTGCGCCTTGAAGGCGAGCCACCACATTGGCGATTTCTTTACCCAGCGTCGTCGGGCTGGCCGGCTGGCCGTGGGTGCGCGACATCATCGGCAAGGCGGCGTGTGCATGCGCGAGCTCGGTCAGTTTGTCGATGATTTCGTCCAGTGCTGGGAGCATGACCGTGTCGCGTGCGGCCTTGAGCATCATGCCGTGCGAGGTATTGTTGATGTCTTCCGAGGTGCAGGCAAAATGAATGAACTCGGCAGCTGCAATAAGTTCGGGCAGATGACTGACTTTTTCTTTCAGCCAGTATTCCACTGCTTTGACATCATGATTGGTGGTGGCTTCAATCGTTTTGATGCGAGCAGCGTCTTCTTCCGAAAAATCCGAGGCCAGTTGGTTTAACAATGTTGTGGCTTGTGCAGAAAATGGCTTCAGTTCTGCAAAACCCGCTTCGGAGAGCGCGATCAGCCAGGCGATTTCGACTTTGACGCGGTGATGCATGAAGCCAGATTCGGACAAAATCGGGCGCAGTGCCTGCGTTTTTGACGCATAGCGGCCATCGAGAGGCGATAGGGCGGACAGTGGGGAAAGTTGCATTTTGGGAAGCGCCGAAAGTTGGCAGGGATAATCCGAGAAGGTCGTGATTCTACCATCCGCCCCTTGCCCAGTTTTAGAGGCTCTAACAAAAAGCCGCCAGCGTTGTTGCACCGCCTTGCCGTACAACTGTACTGTCTGCGGCGGTGCGCCTAGCCAGCAGCTTTTTGTTAGAGCCTCTTAGCCTTAGGCGTTGGGCCGCATGCAGTTTTGTCAATGCTATAATCCGCGTCCCCAAATCTTGCGCGAATACTCATGAAACTGATTGGATCACTTGCCAGTCCTTACGTACGTAAAGTTCGTATCGTCATGACAGAGAAGAAGCTCGATTACGAATTTGTTCTTGAAGATGTGTGGTCGCCGACCAGTACGATTTCCTTGTCTAATCCGCTGGGCAAAGTGCCTTGCCTGATTATGGAAGATGGTGGCGCGATGTTTGATTCGCGCGTCATTGTGGAATATCTTGACACCATGTCACCCGTCGGCAAACTCATTCCAAGTCAGGGACGCGAGCGGGCCATCATCAAATGCTGGGAAGCTTTGGCCGATGGCGTGCTCGACGCTGGTATTCTGATCAGGCTGGAGCGCACCCAGCGTCCTGCCGACAAGCAAAGCGAAGCGTGGACGGAGCGGCAGTTTGGCAAAATTCGTGATGGTCTTGTTGCCATGTCACGTGGTCTGGGTGATGCCAGTTTTTGCGTTGGGCCACATCTGTCGCTGGCAGATATTGCCGTTGGTTGTGCGCTGGGTTGGCTGACTTTTCGGTTTCCTGAGATTCAATGGCGTGAGGATCATCCCAATCTGGCACGTCTGTTTGACAA
>JBIIEY010000348.1:0-2645 GCA_044237595.1 Burkholderiaceae bacterium
AATCCAGGCAGACAGCTTGCCTTCGGCCGATAGAGCGCGTATCTGTCTGACAAATTTCAATCTCTGCCGAACCAGCGTAGCGATATTGCTCATCAACTCAGCGAGATTGCCGCCTGTTTCCCGCTGAATCAGTATCGAGATAACAAAAAATCGCAAGTCATCCAGAGGAATACGTTCTGCAAGATGCTGCAATGCCTGCTGCAATCCGGGTCCGTAATTGATTTCGCTCGATACAACACGAAACTCGTCACTGATCGGTGCTGGCATTTCATCCGCGACCATCTGCAATGTGGATGGCAAGGCATGCCCAGCGCGCAAACTGCGCGCAATCAGATCAGCTGCTTCCGGCAGCTGGCGCTCGAGCAGACTTAATCTTTTTTCACGCAAGTGTGCCAACCAAAGTAGAGGCAAACAAGCGCAAGCGAGTCCCAAAGCCAGCGCAAGTCTGAACGACTGCAGGAGTGCCAGACTTGACAAGCATCCGATGAGCATGAATGCAAATGAACGTATCAGAAGTTGATCAACGCGCAAAGCACTCCCCGATTGGAGGAGAAATCGGTCGAGCCAGACGGTACCCGGTATCTTCTTCAGCCATGCTTCGACGACTGCCGAAGCTGCCAAGGGACGCTGCAACCACAATGACCCGAGCGCCTCATCTGCCTGTGCAGAAGGCATTGAAGCTTGCAATCTCTGTTTGGTTCGTCGTGCCGCCTTGCTTTGCGACGAAAACCACCATTGCCAGGTCGCTTCTACAAAGAATGCAGCTGCAACGAAGATCAGCAGAGCAATTCCAGTAAAAATTTTATCTGCCATAGCCCCACCTCATTCGAATACTTGTTTAGGGTCATAGACATCATCGGGCACATCCACACCAAATTCCTTCAATCGATGATCAAATTGCGGACAAATACCGGTTGCAAAAAATTGAGTTTTTACCTTGCCATCACTACCGACACCAAGCCGCCGAAACCCAAAGATTTCCTGCATGGTGATGATGTCACCTTCCATACCTGTGATTTCCTGCAAACTGACCAGACGCCGTGTTCCATCAGTGAGACGATTCAATTGGAGAACCACTGTGATCGCTGAGGCAATCTGCTGCCGCATCGCGCGCACCCCCAGCTGCGGTCCTGCCATGCCGACCATGTTTTCCAGTCGCATCACGGCGTCTCTGGGGTTGTTGGCATGAATGGTGGCAAATGAACCTTCATGCCCAGTATTCATTGCCTGCAGCATGTCCAGCGCTTCATCTCCCCGCACCTCGCCCAGAATGATGCGATCCGGTCGCATGCGCAGAGCATTCCTGACCAAAGCCCTCTGGTTCACCTCGCCTTTACCCTCGATGTTGGGAGGTCGGGTTTCCAGCCTGACGACATGCGGCTGCTGCAACTGCAGCTCCGCTGCATCTTCAATGGTCAGAATGCGCTCCTGAACCGGTATGAAACTGGACATAACATTGAGCAGCGTGGTCTTGCCGCTGCCTGTACCACCAGAGATCAATACATTGATGCGTGCCTTGACCAGCGCCTCCAGCAGCTGCGCTATCGGTGGCGTCACGGTCTTCAAGCGCAGCAGATCATCAATGGTCAACGGCTGCTTGGAGAACCGCCTTATCGACAGCACCGGCCCATCCAGTGCAAGTGGTGCGATGATGGCATTGACGCGCGATCCATCCGGTAAGCGTGCATCGACCATGGGACTGGACTCATCGATGCGACGACCTACTCTAGAAACGATGCGTCCGATAATTTTCATGACATGCTCAACATCATGAAAGCGAACCTGAGTAAGCTCCAGCTTTCCATTCCGCTCCACATACACTTTTTCAGGTGAATTCACGAGAATGTCAGACACTGTTGCATCGTTTATCAAAGCCTCGAGCGGCCCCAAACCCAGCATCTCATTCTGTATATCCTGAACTAAATGCAGACGCTCGACATGATTGACCGCGAGATGATCCTCATCAAGAATACGATTAACCAATAATGACATCTCGCGACCTAACTGATCGGAATTGAGTTTTTGTATTCGCTCGAGATCAATTTTTTCGAAAACACGCTGATACACGCGTTTTTGCAATGCCGTGAACGCATCGTTAAAATATTCGCCTCTTGATTCATTCACCGCCGACGATGACTCCGATACCAATGTAAATTTTTCTAAATGCCTGGGAGAATTCCCCTCTTTTTTTTCTATATACATAAATTCAGATGGCCTAGTTACGAACAAAAAGACGCCGGATGATACTGAAGCTTTCCGGTTTTCTAACATCGGCAAGGGCATTGATGATGTCCACCAGTGCCTTGGTCACATTGCAGCTGCGCGCCAGCTTCAGTACAGGTACGCCCTGATTGATAGATTCGTTGACTACATCAAAATTATTCGGCACTAAATAGGCGACCGTCTGCCCAAGTGAACGCTCTATTGCCTCAACAGTGATGGTGTTGGTCTCATGACGATTCACAATGACACGTATTTTTTCCTTTCGATAGCCCAGCATTTTGAACAAGCCAAGCAGACGAAGTCCGTTACGCAAATAGGGGAGTGATTGCTGAATAATCGGGAAAATATGATCACTTTGATCCAATGCACGAATCACGATACCGTTGATCTGTCGCCCGAGATCAATAAAAATAAAATCATAT
>JBIIEY010000252.1:0-3771 GCA_044237595.1 Burkholderiaceae bacterium
ATCGCGTCAATCTGCTCCGGACGAATAGTGTCGTAGGGATCAGGCTCGCTCGAAGCGGGAAGGATGCCAAAACCCGGTGTAACATGAATTAGACTGGAATCAAGCAAGGCGGCATCGAGACGATGAATCTGACGACACAAATCGGCAAGCGTCATGGATGGCTGAGCATCGGATAAAAAAAGCGCGGCATCACCAAATTGAAGATTCAGATCAATCAAGAGTACCTTCTTGTTCGATACTGATGCCAAGGCAAAGGCAAGATTGTCCGCGATGAATGTTGTACCACTCCCGCCTTTGCATGAAATGAAAGACAGGATCTTCCCTTCTTCCCGAATGGATTCACGCTGCTGAGACAGAATCCGATCAATGGCCTCATGCAAACTATTCGCTGAAAGCGGCAATTCCACCACCTCCCGCACGCCGTTTCGCATGGCTGCCAACAGCAACGTCGCTGACTGCAAAGACGCAAGTAGCAAAATAGCTGCCTGTGGATACTTGTTCGTCGTATTTTGAAGTGAATCGAGAACTTCCTTTTCATTGCCCTGCCCATCAAGGAAGACAAAGCTGGGATGCACCGCAGCGATTACACCTACTTTTGGATTCATCCCTGGAAATTCGCTGACGATATGAATCTCCGGCTGATGGCTGGCACAGCACTGCGTGATGGCTTTCCGGAGATCAGTATCGTTGGTCACAATAACGGCATTCACTGTAGATTGCCTCCATCGCAGTTGCTGCTGTCCATTGCTTCTCTGGTCATCGTCGTGGTGAACGGCGGAATATTTATTGACAGAGGCACAAAGGGAATCACGGTCGATAGTTGTGCATTCGAATTCAAGGAGACCGTGACTGAAGTACAGGCCGCACGTGCTGCGGTTGCCGAATCAGCGCAGCCGGAAGGCTGATAGCTGATATCGATCTGATCTACGCTGAGCGAGGGCAGCAATGCCATCATGGCCGATTTGATGCGCTCATCACCGGCATCACACACAATAGCCGTGCGAGCACCAAGACGGGTCGCTTCACTCGCAGTATTAAAGGTATACATGACGCGCCCTAATTCGAATATACCGATCAGCACAAGCAAAAATCCGCCAAATGCCGCTACAAGTGCGAATTCCACTGTACTGGCCCCATGCTGTCTTGAACGTATTCGCGCAGTCTTCACAAGCCTTGCCTCATGACGGATTGAATGGGCTGAAATACCAAACTGCCGCCTACGCCTGTAAAAGGCAATCCGAGAAAACTGAACTCATAGCCGGTGATGCGAACCACCACCAGATTCAGGGTGCCTGTATCACTTCCGGTAGCGACGCTTTTGACATCATTTAAAGACAGGCCATCACATTCAGTGACAGAGCTGCGATCACAAATTTTGACGTGCGAAAGGGCGAGTCCCGGCACAAGCGGCTCTTGAGTTGGGGTGCATTGAGGTACACCATAGACCGCCAGGCAACGGGCTTCGGACAAGGCAGTGGTGTAACTGGATGGATCATCCGGATTTCTTTGTGCAACCAGCCTTGCAGCAGAACGCACGGATTTCACCACCGTGTCGTATTGATATAGAAGACGACCATATTCCAGTGCACCGAAGGCGATCATGAGCAGTGGCACCAGAAAAAGCGCAAATTCGACAGATGCCACACCGCGTTGGCGACAAGTATGGATGTGGGAGAGATGGCGCATGGACTTATCGGCTCAGTGTCGGCACTAGTGGGCCGTTGCCAGCAATATCACCGGGCAAACCTGTGGAGGCGCAAGGACTACCCAAATCACTGGCTTTGCCGCGATACTCGAGATACATATAGTCGGCGTTCGCCGGTGGATTGGGGGGTTTTCCATTGCCATTGGCGTTGGCATTACCGTTACCTGCACCGTGGCTAATGGGGTGCAACATGAACATGCAAGCCCAATACTGTATTGGCGCTTTGTGAGTGCCATTCTGAAATTCACTGCAGTTGACGACAGGTGCTGGCGCCAGTCGCCGCAAGCTACCGTAATTCACCAGGGGTGCCTTCAGACCGGGCCCACTACCGGTTTTAAGTCCTGCTAGAGAATCGCCTTGATATGGCGTGTTGGATGATCGCTTGCTGATGAAATCCTGAAAGGCATTCGATCGACTGCCATCCACAGCTGCAGGCCAAGTAGTGGTGGTGTACGCATAGCCGGACAAATCCGGAGGATTTTTCTCCGCAGAATAGGCACCACCCTGATAGATGCCAAAACGTGTATTCCACTCATTGGACAAACCGACACGCGCACCTGCGGTACCAACCTCGATGCCGGTCACGGGTAACTCACAAGCACCATTACCAGACAACATATCAGCGATGTCGCGCGTGCTGGAGTTCTTGCTAACCAGGTTCAGATCAACCCAGCGAAAATTACTGGTACTGTCGTCAGAGGGTGAATTCACGCCCCTGATCCATTGGCCAACTTGAGGGTTGGCAGTGAGTTGCTCAGCGCAGATGGCTACGGGTATGGCGCAAGTCGTTTGAGAACTGAGCAATGAAGCAACAGCACTGGCAGCGACTTGCTGCGTGCCGATTGTAATGCCCGGTAATGCATTAAGCACATGAATGAACCAGGTTTCTATGCCTGTCTCATTAATCGTGCATCGCGCATGGCGCATGCGCAAAATACTCGGATCTCCGGGACCGAGTGTGTTTTTCAAAAGCCAGGGTCCCTCGACCTGCTCGGCAAACGCGATACTGGCGTTCTGACGCAGGCTCACCGTATTTGTTTGAAACTGTACTTTATGACGAAGGCCTGTGGTGAGACCTGCTGCTTCCGCTATCTCGAGCTGACGTGTCGTTGCGCCATTGAGCGAGTGCACAGCAGCGAGAGCGCAGGCATCGGCAGCGTTCTGTAATTCGGCGCGCGCAACATAAAGTTTGCCAAGATCGAGCGCCAGACCTACGATACCCACCATAGCGATCAGCGCCATCGCCACCACGATTGCTACAGCACCTCCCTGTGTTCCTCGTCGTGCGAGTTGCGCTCGACAAGAGAATCGTACTCTCGTGAATCTGGCTGATCGCATGCTCATCAGCGTCCCGTACCACTCGTCAGCGCCGCGGGCGCAGGGGGTGGCTCGCGAAAACTGCTGCGATAGCGTCCTATGGATTCGCGCGCCACTACGCCATCAACACCATTGACAGGCGCATCACCGCCAGCCTGCGGGTTCATGATTTGCTGTGATCGCGTCTGCCGAACCGAATCGCCAAATTGTTTATCCAATTGCGGAGTGGTCGGCGCACATGCGCAGAGTGTGACAAGAAAAATCGCTGGTAGTAGATGCGCGCGAATGAATTGTGGAAAATCGCGGAATTTCATTTCGTATCCCTCATTGATTTGATAAGTGGCTTTTATTCAAAAATGGATTACTTCAATTGAAATCCCTTTGCACCATCATCAGATTTTGATTGGCCTCCACCCTCTAATTTGCCATCGATGAAAAGGTCTTTGCGCGAGGGATCGAGAACACCATCCGTTGGCAGTCGATAATCGGCAGGCAGCGGCTTGACCAATCTGGGTGTCACGATGAACACCAACTCGGTACGATCTCGCTGAAAATCACTGCTGCGGAACAGCGCTCCCAGAATGGGGATTTCGCCGAGAATTGGAAAGGCCTTGATATTGGCGGTGACGTTATTTTTAATGAGCCCGCCTATGGCAAAACTCTGTCCATCCGCCAACTGCACCGTTGTTGATGCGCGTCGCGTGGTGATAAGTGGCAGCACGGAACGGCTGCCATTGACAGAGCTGATA
>JBIIEY010000118.1:0-6400 GCA_044237595.1 Burkholderiaceae bacterium
ACCTTCTGCTGGGACTTGGTCAGTTCGTTATTCAGGATCTCGACCTGCCCACGAAGTTCGGCCACCTCGGCGCGTAGCTCGTTGCGGAGCTTTTCAAGATCGGTGAAGAGTGCGTTGACCTTTTTGTCATCGGCCTTGGTATCGATGCGCCGTGCGAGCTGCTCGATTTCAGTACCGATGCGGGTGTTGATGTTGTTGATTTCGCTATCGATTCGGGCATTGATTTCCTTGAGCTGCGTGCGGATCTGCAAGATCGCGCGACGCGCATCCGCATCTTCAAATGCCTGCGCCTGTATGGGCAACACACTGCATGCCACCACGAAAGCGGCGGCACGGAGTGCGTTGAATTTAGAGGTCATATCGGAATTCAGTAAGCAATGTCAGCGCGGCGGTTTTCTTTCCACGCTTCTTCGTTACTGCCCATGGCCTTGGGCTTTTCCTTGCCAAAGGATACGGCTTCCATCTGCGATTCGGGCACTCCGCGCAGCGCAAGAGCGCGACGAACAGCATCTGCGCGTTTCTGGCCCAGTGCGAGGTTGTATTCACTGCCGCCGCGCTCATCCGTGTTGCCCTGGATCAGAACCTTGCGGTCTGGACGGGAGGCCAGATACTTGCCGTGTGCATCGATAACAGACTTGTACTCATCTTTGACAACATAGCTGTCCAAGTCAAAATAAATGCTTCGTTTTGCCAGGATGCTCGAAGGATCACTTAACGGATCGTTGGCATTGGCGCTCGCATTGCTGTTTGCACCCGTATTGCTGTTTGCACCCGCATTGCTGTTGGCGCCCGTATTCGAGCCGGCATTGGCCTTGGAAGTGACATCGGATCCGGAGAGGCTTGCATCGCTGCTTGACGGTACTGAGGCGGAGTTGGCCGCATTTGCATCAGCAGAGGACAAGGCGGTGGGTTTGCGGGTCTCGACAGAGGGGGCTTCGTCCAGTTTGACGGTAGAGCAGGCCGACAGCAGCATCATTAGTGCTACAAGTGCGGTGGTGAGTCTGGTTAAGCGCATGGTTTTCCTCCTTGGTTTTTAAAACAGTTCGGTTGATGCATTCGGCACAAAGGCAATCCGCGGCTTTTGATCCGTGCAGGATTGTGGCTAAATGTAATCATTTTGTAAACGGCCCCCAGGCAGGTTCCCTGATATTCGATGTTTTGGCGCTCAGGCTATAGCGCGTATTGCCCTCCGTGGATACCACGGTCAATGCGCCCTTGCCGCCTGTACTGCTTGAATAAACGATATAGCGCCCGTTTGGCGCGAAACTCGGTGATTCATCATGCGCTGCATTTGATAGCGAGCGCTCTGCGCCGGTGACCAAATCCTGCAAGTGAAGTTGGTAGCCTCTGCCCCGACCGGAAATATAGGCGAGCATTCTACCGTCAGCGGAGACGCTTGGGCTAATACTGTAATCGCTACGGAACGTTACCCGGCGCACATCGCTACCATCAACGGACATGCGGTAGATCTGCGGGCTACCGCCGCGGTCGCTGGTGAAGTAAATGCTCTGGCCATCCGGTGAGAAGCACGGTTCGGTGTCAATGCCGTTGCTTTTGGTCAAACGCCTGACGTCGGAACCATCGGCATTAATCAGGTAAATCTGGGTCAGTGCGTCACGTGAGAGTGCAATGGCGAGTTGCTTTCCATCGGGCGACCATGCGGGTGCCGAGTTGTTACCTTTGAAGTTCGCGACCGGGATACGCCGGCCGGTATCCAATTCCTGAACGTAGATGATCGGTTTTTTGTTGTCGAAAGACACATAGGTCAGCTTTTTTCCATCGGGTGACCAAGAGGGCGAGATGATGGGCTCGACCGAACGGAAGACGGCGATCTGGTTCTCTCCATCGGAATCAGCAATCTCGAGGCGGAATTCCGCTCCCGACTTCGAGACATAGGCAATGCGGGTCGCAAAAACGCCGCGCAAACCGGTGAGTGCCTGAAAAACATCATCGGCCACGCGGTGCGCGGCTGTGCGCGAGAACTGCGATTGGGTCTTGATATCCAGCTGTGAAATGTCCCCCGGTTTGGTGGTGTCTCTGAGGCGGTAGCGAATTTCGATGCGCCCGTCGGTGCCTTTGTAAACCACACCGGTCACAACGGCATCGACACCGCGTGCTCGCCACGCGGCAGCATCCAGCGGGGCATTGTCGGCGATGACTTCGTTGCTGTCGATAATGCGAAACATGCCGCTGCGCGCGAGATCTGCGCGGATGATGGCGCTTAGAGACTGATCGCCGGGCAGGTCACTGGCGAAATTTGCGACGCTGATGGGAATCTGGTCTGATCCCACGCCCGTGACTTCTATTTTGAGCTGTGCCAGAGCGGATACGCCATTGCCGAGCAAAAAGGCCAGCGCGATCAACTGCAAGAAATATCGTTTCATGCGATTGGTTTCATCGAGGTTTCAAAAAGTGCGCGTACGTGAAGTCATCGGGACACTCTGCCGGGAACTGGCCAGATTTGCGTATGCCCCTTTCGATTTGATTGTCAAATTCCGGATACTCTGACGCGCTTACCACTTTGACTTCTTTCAGCATCCTGCTTGCAGTCAGCCTGATCCTGACAGTTACAACCGGGTTGCCTGGCATATCAGGAAAACTGGTATAGGATTTTACCGTCTTCCCGATGTAGAGCTCGCAAACAGAGCCTGGTGCGCCCGATTTTTTCTCGGCCGTGCCTGCTTCGCCATCACCGACTTGGCTCAATAGGGTGTCCACAGCCTCAGCGCGGCTGGCTTTTCTGCGTTTTTCGGCCGCTTTTTCCCGCTTGCGCTTCTCCTCGGCGGCTGCTTCCTCTTTGCGCTTCTCCTCGGCGGCAGCCTCCTCTTTACGTTTCTGTTCCTCGGCTGCGGCGGCTTCCTGCTTGCGTTTCTGCTCCTCCGCTTCTGCGGCCTCTTGCTTGCGCTTTTGGTCTTCCTCGAGTTTCTTCTTGTCTTTCAGCGCTTGTTCTTCTTTTTGGCGCTTCTGCTCTTCGGCCAGCTGTTTTCTCTCTTGCTCCTCGCGCTGATGCTTTTCTTCGGCAAGCTTCTCTTTTTGGAGTTTGCGCTTTTTCTCCTGCTCCAGCGCAATGTCAGGATCCGCCGTTTTGACCTTCGGCGGCTCCGGCGCGACCACAGGTGCCGGTGGCTTGGGCTCAGGTGCAGACTTGGGTGGTTCGGGTACGGGCTCAGGTTCGGGCGGTGGTGGGGCGGCGTCGCGTTGTATTGGGTCCCAGATCTCTGCTTCGACGGTCGTTGGCGTCAGGCTCTGCCACGACACGCCGATCCACAAAAAGGCAAGCAGTGCCAGATGCACAAGCAGTGACAGCATCACCGAGCGCCATTGATGGGGCTCGGCTGGGATGGTGTAAGGAGCAACCTGCTGGCTCAACGCAAGTTCACCGTGCGGAAAGTCCAACGCGCGCGATGCCGGTCTCTTTGGCTTGCGCAATTGTCTGGACCACTTCGTCGTACTTGATGTTCTTGTCGGCAGAAATCATCAGCGGCAGATCAGGATGCTTACCGTGAATGGCGGCCAGTCGTTTCATCAGCTCTGAACGCTCGCGGGCCTTGTCGTAAGACTGACCATGAATGCCGATGCGCGCTGACCCATCGACCTTGAGTTCAATTTCAATGTAATCCGAGGGCGGCTGGGTGGATTGCCCTGCTTTGGGCAAGTCGATGGTGCTCGGTGTGGTGAGCGGCGCTACGACCATAAAGATGATCAGGAGCACCAGCATGACATCAATGTAGGGCACGACATTGATGTCGGATTTGAACTTCCTCGTGCGTATGCCGCGCATATTCGAGGTTGTCATTAGCGTGCCTGACGCGCAAGTTTGTTGGAAAACTCGTCGATGAAGCTTTCAAAGCGTATCGACAGACGATCAATGTCATGCGAGTAGCGGTTGTATGCCACGACCGCTGGGATCGCTGCAAAGAGACCAATCGCTGTCGCGATGAGCGCTTCGGCGATACCCGGTGCCACCGCAGCCAGTGTGGTCTGCTGCAAATTGCTCAGACCGCGGAAAGAATTCATGATGCCCCATACCGTGCCGAACAGGCCGACGTAGGGCGATACTGAGCCAACCGAGGCCAAGAAGGACAGATGCGTTTCCAGAGCATCCATTTCGCGCTGATAAGCGGCGCGCATCGCGCGGCGCGCGGCATCCAGCGGCGCACCCGGATCATGGTCCTTGCCGAGTTTGTGGATGTTCGGTTTGCGAAACTCTGTCATGCCCGCTTCGAAAATTCGTTCTAGTGCGCCGCTTTTGCGGCTTTCTCTGCGACGCATCGAGGTGACTTCTGCGTAGACTGCATTCAGATCCACGTTCAGAAAAGCTGTTTCGAATTCATCCGTCTGTGACTGTGCCCGGCGAATCGCAGCCAACTTGCGAAAGATATACGTCCAGCTCATTGCTGAGACGATCACCAGCAATGCCATCACGGCCTGTACCGGTGCTGAAGCACCGGAAATCAAGGTGAGGAATGAGAGGTCTTGAGTTACTGTCATGGCAGGTCTTCGATTGAAAATAGGTAGACGTCGCGGATGGTTTCAGATCCCGGCGGTGAGCATGGATTCATTCGCGTCGTTGATTTTTCGGAATACTGCGGCGGGAATTTCGGCAGGACGAAGGGAGCTCATGTCCACGCATCCGACACGAATAGAGCCCGCGCAAAGGCGCACGGGATTGTGATCGTTCGTACACCAGGCTTCCTGAGTAAACAGGACCGAAGCACGTCCCAGTTTTTTTATCTCCACGCTGATCTCCAGGCGATCATCGAGTTTCGCTGGCGCATGGTAATCGATAGACGCGTTTTTTACTACAAACATGCACCCGGTTTCACTCGATAGCTGCTGCTGGCCCACGCCAGCCGCCCGTAGCCATTCGGTACGCGCCCGTTCGAAAAACTTGAGGTAATTCGCATAGAACACGATACCGCCCGCATCGGTGTCTTCGTAATACACCCGCAGTGGCCAGCGAAATGCGCTGCCCATGGGTCAGCCGGTACGCTTGATCGTGAAGGGTGAAAAGCCCTGGCAGGTCGGCATCATCTCAATGCCATTGATGTTCACATGGGGCGGCAGGTTGGCTACCCACCAAGCCGCTTCAGCCACGTCTTCCGGAGTCAGCGCCATGGCGCCCTGGTAGACCTTGGCTGCGGCGGCATCATCGCCCTTGAAGCGCACATTGGAAAACTCGGTGCCGCCCGACATGCCGGGCGCAATGTTGGTGGCGCGCACGCCGGTGCCCACCAGATCGGCGCGCAGATTCAGTGTGAACTGATCCACGAAGGCCTTGGTCGCGCCGTAGACATTGCCACCCGGATACGGATAGGCTCCAGCGACAGAGCCGAGATTGATCACCAGACCAGCGCCACGCGCGACCATCCGTGGCAGGAGCGCACGGGTAATGGTTACAAGGCCAGTGCAGTTGGTGGCGATCATGGTGTCCCAATCGCTCAGGTGAGCCTCATGCGCCGGCTCCAGACCAAGCGCGAGCCCGGCGTTATTGATCAGCACGTCGATGTCCTGCCAATCAGCGGGCAGAGACGCCAATGCTTGATCAATGGAGGGTTTGCTGGTCACATCCAGTGCGACCGGGAGCAGGTCCTTGCCTAATTCTTTTGCCAATGCGTCCAGGCGCTCGGACCGGCGTGCGGCGGCAATGACCTTGTGCCCGGTCTGGACGAATTTGCGTGCCATGGCGGCACCAAAACCAGCACTGGCGCCGGTAATCATTACGATCATGAGGGGGCTCCGAAATAGAGGGGTTGCCAAGGATCTGCGGCTGGGGCGAATTTTAGCCGAAATAGCCGCCTGTTCTTGGTGCGTCCTTGATGAAAAACGGCCCGTCTAATAGAATCGGGGGCTATTTTGTTCGGCAACACCGGCCAAGCCCAGTCCGGTCGGGTCGGCAGGGCGGCTTGATGTCGTACCTGCCAATTTCCCAGACACTGTGCCTCGGCGCATGTCCAGCACGCGCGCCTCATGCACCAGCGATAACCCATTCCCCACCTTTTGGAGTGTTTCATGTTTTCGAAAGACCATACGATTGCCCGCATCGACCCCGACTTGTGGTCGGCGATCCAGAAAGAAAATCAGCGCCAGCAGGATCACATCGAGCTGATCGCCTCCGAAAACTATGCCTCGCCTGCCGTCATGGAAGCGCAGGGCTCGCAGTTGACCAACAAATACGCGGAAGGTTATCCCGGCAAGCGCTACTACGGCGGCTGTGAATTCGTCGACATCGCCGAGAGTTTGGCTATTGAACGCCTCAAGCAGCTCTATGGTGCGAATTTTGCCAACGTACAGGCCAACTCGGGTTCGCAGGCGAATCAGGCAGTGTTCCTCGCCTTGCTGAACCCCGGCGACACCATCATGGGCATGTCGCTCGCCGAAGGCGGACACCTAACGCACG
>JBIIEY010000119.1:0-6394 GCA_044237595.1 Burkholderiaceae bacterium
TGCTCGATGAGTGGAGCACTGCCCGTGCCAAGTTCGTGAAGGTCTTCCCGACCGAATACAAGCGTGCACTGGGTGAAATGTTTGCGGCGAAATCAAGCAAGGCCAAAGAAAAAGCGACGGCCTGAAAGTAATGAGAAAACCGGCGATGTTGTTACGCATCGCCGGCAACTGAACCAAGGAATTGCGAGAACGTTATGGGAAAAGTCACCGGTTTTCTGGAATATCAGCGACTGCAAGAGGCTAGCGAAGCGCCACAGACGCGTACCAAGCATTACAAGGAGTTCATGCTCCATTTGTCGGACGCGGACGCCAAGGTACAAGGCGCGCGTTGTATGGATTGCGGCATTCCTTTCTGCAACAGCGGCTGCCCCGTTAACAACATCATCCCAGACTGGAATGATCTTGTTTATCACGGCAATTACCGCGAGGCGCTTGACACGCTGCACTCTACAAATAACTTCCCCGAGTTTACGGGCCGCATTTGCCCTGCGCCCTGTGAAGCTGCCTGCACGCTGGGTATCAACGATGATCCCGTCGGTATTAAGTCCATCGAGCACTTCATCATCGACAAAGGCTGGGAAAATGGTTGGGTGGTACCACAACCGGCTGCAGCAAAAACTGGCAAGAAAATAGCAGTCGTAGGCTCGGGCCCTGCAGGTATGGCGGCTGCGCAGCAGCTCGCGCGCGTGGGTCATGACGTTACGGTGTTCGAGAAGAATGATCGCGTCGGTGGCCTGCTGCGTTATGGCATTCCTGACTTCAAGATGGAAAAGTCGCACATTGATCGCCGCGTGGAGCAAATGCAGGCCGAGGGCGTAACTTTCCGCACTGGTGTACTGGTTGGCAAAGACTTCCCCACCGAGATCATGAATCTCGCCAAGGAAACCGTATCCCCGGAGCAGCTGAAAAAAGAATTCGATGCCGTCATCATCGCGGGTGGCGCTGAAGTGCCGCGCGATTTGCCGGTGCCCGGGCGCGAGCTGCAGGGTGTTCACTACGCGATGGAATTCCTGCCTCAGCAAAATCGCGTGAATGCCGGCGACAAGCTCAAGGAACAGCTCATGGCCACCGGCAAGCATGTGGTGGTGATTGGCGGTGGCGATACGGGTTCCGATTGTGTGGGTACTTCCAATCGTCATGGCGCCGCCTCGGTCATTCAATTCGAATTGCTGCCTCAGCCACCCGAAGTCGAAAACAAACCATTAGTGTGGCCGTATTGGCCCACCAAGCTGCGCACCTCGTCGTCCCATGAAGAGGGTTGCGAACGTGATTGGGCTGTGGCCACCAAACGCCTCGAAGGCAAGAATGGCAAGGTTGAAAAACTGATCGCTGCCCGCGTGGAGTGGAAGGACGGCAAGATGCAGGAAGTGCCGGGCTCTGAGTTCGAGCTCAAGGCGGATCTGGTTTTGCTTGCCATGGGCTTCGTTTCGCCCGTGAACACGATCATCAGTGCATTTGGTATCGACAAGGATGCTCGTGGCAATGCCAAAGCCAGCACCGATGGCGAGGGCTGCTATCAGACCTCCGATCCCCAGGTGTTTGCTGCTGGTGATATGCGCCGCGGTCAGTCGCTGGTGGTGTGGGCCATACGCGAAGGTCGGCAGTGCGCTCGTGCTGTTGATGAATTCCTGATGGGCGCATCTGTGCTGCCGCGCTGACAGGCTGTTGTTGTCGAGCACACCATAAATGCCCGCTTGCGGGCATTTGCTTTTTGCAATGTTATTCTTCGGGACTGTTGAATTGCGTCCGGAAATTGTCCGGCTTGCACTACAATCTTCGTCCCTTCTTATTTTTCTCCACTCGTGCCCAACCTCGTCGACATTCATGATCTGCAATTCGGCTATGGCGACCGACTGATCCTATCCGGTCTGACCATGCAGTTCCCTCGTGGGAAAGTGATTGCGATCATGGGGGGGTCTGGCTCTGGCAAGACCACGGTACTGCGCCTGATTGGCGGCCAGTTGCGGGCACAGTCTGGCAGCGTCAGCGTCGACGGTCAGGAAGTGTCTTCGCTCAGCCTGGATGGTCTATATCGCATGCGCCGGCGCATGGGTATGCTGTTTCAGCACGGCGCTCTGTTCACCGATCTCTCGGTCTTCGATAACGTTGCTTTTCCCTTGCGTGAAAATACCTCCCTGCCAGAGGAGATGATTCGTGACCTTGTGCTGCTCAAGCTTCATGCAGTCGGTCTGTCGAATGCTGCCTCACTCAAGCCCGCCGAGATCTCCGGCGGTATGGCCAGACGCGTGGCCCTGGCCAGAGCTGTCGCGCTGGATCCGCGGCTGATCATGTACGACGAGCCCTTTGCCGGCCTCGATCCGATTTCCATGGGTGTGATCGCCAATCTGATACGTAAGCTCAATGATGCGTTGGGATCGACAACCATTCTGGTTTCACATGATGTGCATGAATCTTTCCTGATTGCGGACTATGTGTACTTCCTGTCGCGAGGGTCCATCGTCGCGCATGGCACGCCGGCGCAGATGATGTCCTCGGATGATCCCTATGTGAAGCAATTCGTTCACGCACAGGCGGATGGCCCAGTGCCGTTTCATTATCCCGGCCGCTCGATCACCGAGCAGCTTGGCGTGGCAGGTCGCTCATGATGCTTGACGGATTAGCCCGCATTGGCAGCAGCGTACGACTCGGCCTTGTGGCATTGGGTATTTCAGCGCGCACATTTTTTACACTGGTCGTCGCTACGGGTTCGCTGTGGCGCAGACCACGTCTGGTCAGCGATCAGGTGCATTTCATCGGTAACTATTCGCTGGTGATCATTGCTGTTTCAGGTTTGTTTGTCGGTTTCGTGCTGGGTTTGCAGGGGTACTACACGCTCAACAAATATGGCTCCGAGCAGGCGCTGGGTTTGCTGGTCGCCTTGTCCCTGATTCGCGAACTGGGGCCGGTTGTTACCGCCTTGTTGTTCGCGGGGCGTGCCGGCACGTCGCTGACCGCTGAGATCGGTCTGATGAAAGCCACCGAGCAACTGAGCGCCATGGAGATGATGGCGGTCGATCCTATGCGTCGGGTACTGGCGCCGCGCTTTCTTGCGGGTGTGATTGCCATGCCGGTGCTGGCCGCTATTTTCAGTGCTGTGGGTGTGCTGGGCGGTTATATTGTCGGGGTACGACTGATTGGTGTGGATGAGGGCGCTTTCTGGTCCCAGATGCAGTCGGGTGTGGATGTTTGGGCGGATGTGGCCAACGGCGTGATCAAGAGCGCTGTGTTTGGGGTGGCGGTGACCTATATCGCCCTCTACGAAGGCTACTGTGCGGCGCCGACTCCTGAGGGTGTGGCACGCGCCACCACGCGCACGGTCGTGATTGGTTCATTGATGGTGCTGTGGCTGGATTTCCTGCTCACTGCGCTTATGTTTTCCTGAGGCAAAGATGCAACGCAAATCTCTCGATATCTGGGTGGGGCTGTTCGTGCTACTGGGTGCAGTCGCCGTGATGTTTTTGGCGCTCAAGGTCGGCAACATGAGCTCCATTAGTTTCGGGCCCAGTTATACCGTCATCGCGCGCTTTGACAATATCGGTGGGCTCAAGCCTCGCGCACCCGTCAAGAGTGCCGGCGTGGTCGTCGGGCGTGTGGAGTCCATCGCCTTTAATGACAAGACCTTTCAGGCACAGGTGACTTTGCGTTTGCAGGGCGAGGTTCAATTTCCCAAGGACAGTTCGGCAAAGATTCTGACATCGGGTCTGCTGGGTGAGCAGTACATTGGTATCGAGCCTGGCGGTGACGATAAAAATTTTACAGAGGGCGATCGCATCAAGAGCACCCAGTCCGCCATCGTGCTTGAGAACCTCATCAGTCAGTTCTTGTTCAGCAAGGCGGCTGACAGCAGTGCCGAGGGGAAGAACAAATGAGTAAATCGAAGACCATAACAAGATGGATGACCATCGCTCTCATGGCGCTATTGCTCACTGCCTGTGCCAGCATACCTTCTGGCTCCATAGCGGATCCGCGCGACCCATTTGAGCGCTACAACCGGGCAATGTTCAGCTTTAACAAGACGGTCGATGACAAGGTGCTCACGCCAGTTGCTACAGGCTATGTCAATGTGATTCCTTCCATGATCCGTACTGCCATTGGTAATTTTTTTGGAAATATTGGCGATGTGTGGACTGCAGTGAACAATTATCTGCAAGGGAAGCCACGCGAGGGTACCAGCGATGTCGCGCGTGTTGTGCTGAATTCGACATTTGGTATTGTCGGACTGATTGATGTGGCGACGCCCTCGGGTTTGGTTCAGCATGAGGAAGATTTTGGTCAGACACTGGGCGTCTGGGGTGTGAAATCAGGCCCTTATCTGGTCCTGCCGATTTTTGGCGCCAGCACGGTGCGCGATGGCTTTGCCCGGCCTGTGGATCTATACGCAAATCCCATCGGCCTGGTCGACAATGCTCGTATAGAGAACAGCGCACGGGCACTGCGCCTCGTGGATGAGCGAGCCGCATTGCTGGACTCCTCGCGCATGGTGGAAGACGCGGCGCTGGATCCGTACCTGTTTGTTCGCGATGCCCATTTGCAGCGGCGCGAGAGTCGCGTCAGAGATGGCAACACGGACTAGCCGAGTTGGCGTGATTTGTACGGTTGCAACGGTTTTTGGCGACTCTTGATGGCTTTGGTTATCATCTGTGCAGAACCCGTGAGTCCAGTGGACTTTCAAACCTGATATTGCCAATAAATTATGAGATTTCTGAAAATACTGCCCGTATGTTTTGTGTTGTTCTTTTTTGCCGCGAGTGCCAGCGCGCAGCAAGAAGCGCCAGACGCGCTGGTCAAGCGCATCAGTCAGGAAATTCTGGATTTGGCGAAAACCGATCAGCAAGTACAGGCCGGTAACCAGCAGCGCATCATGGAAGTGGTGCAATCCAAAATCATTCCGCACGTCAATTTTCAACGCATGACGGCGATGGCCTCAGGTCGTTTCTGGCGCGAGGCCACCCCGGAGCAGCAATCGGCGCTGACCAACGAATTCCGACTGCTCTTGATCCACACCTATTCCGGTGCGATCACGCAGATTCGTAATCAGAAACTGGATTTCAAACCTTTTCGTGCAGACCCGGACGATACAGAGGTCGAAGTGAAGACCAGTGTTGTGCAGCCGCGCGGTGAGGCTATGCAGCTTAACTATCGGCTCGAGAAAACGGCGAATGGCTGGAAGATTTATGACGTCAATATCCTCGGCGCCTGGCTGGTGGAGACCTACAAAGGGAGCTTCGCTACCGAGATCAGTAAAGGTGGCATTGACGGGCTGATCAAGACGCTGGCAGACCGTAATCGTCGGCTGGCTGTCGCTCCCCCAAAACCCCCGGCAGGGAAAAGCTGACGCATGGCGTATTTTCCAAGCTCATTGACGATGCAGGATGCTGCCAGCGAGCTGCAGCCTGGGCTGGATGCAATTCGCAGCGGTTCCGCTGATATCGATCTGTCCCGTTTGGAGCGTTTTGATTCGGCGGCGGTGGCGGCCTTGCTGGTATGGCGGCGCGCTGCACAGTCGGCAGGTCTCTCACTGCGCATAGCGGGTGTTCCCGCGGGTCTTCAAAGCCTCGCAAATTTGTATGGTGTCGCCGAGCTGCTGACAGACTGATCATCGTGTACGCAATAGGGTACTCAAACCGGAAAATTTGGTGGGCGAAAAATGATGCCAAGACCCTGATCTTCCGGGGCTCCGCGGAGCAAAGCCATGCCGTCGCTCCATAAAACGCAGATTTAGGCGGCGTGTCCCAGAGTTACCGTTACCACTCGGAAAATCCCCTATAATCAAAGACTTTGCGCCGCCGTTGGGCGGCGCGCTGCATTCTCACCTTTCCTGCCACCATGGCCGCCATCCAGATTGATCAAGTCAAAAAGCGCTTCGGCACCTTGCAGGCGTTGGGCGGCGTATCGCTGGAGATTGCCGAAGGCGAATTCTTTGGCCTGCTGGGTCCAAACGGCGCTGGCAAAACGACCCTGATTTCCATCATCGCCGGGCTCTCGCGCGCAGATGAAGGCAGTGTGAGCATTCATGGCCATGATGTCGTGTCGGACTACCGTCGTGCGCGCCAGTGCATTGGTGTCGTGCCGCAGGAGCTGGTCTTTGATCCTTTCTTCACCGTTCGTGAAACACTGCGCATGCAGTCCGGCTATTTCGGCATTCGCGATAACGATGCCTGGATTGATGAGGTGATGCACAACCTCGACCTTACCTCCAAGGCCGACAGCAATATGCGCTCCCTCTCCGGCGGGATGAAGCGCCGTGTGCTGGTTGCGCAGGCGCTGGTACACAAGCCGCCGGTCATCATGCTCGATGAGCCGACAGCGGGTGTGGATGTGGAATTGCGACAGACCTTGTGGAATTTTATCGGCCGTCTCAACCGCGAAGGTCATACCGTGGTACTGACGACCC
>JBIIEY010000120.1:0-6392 GCA_044237595.1 Burkholderiaceae bacterium
ATCGAAAGCCTATAGAGAAATTTCAAAATTGCGGATGAATTTGTTACCAAGTGTTTCGCTGCTTTGCGCTGACTCCGAGATGCAATCGGCGCTTGAAAAAAAGGCCTGATGTAGCCAGGCCATTTCTTCATGCTTTTTTTTCTGACTTATTTTTTTGCGCGTCCATTCGATTTGCCTGTCGTCGTTGTGGGCGGGGCGCTTACGGCGCTGATACCTGATTCAAGCTGCTCGATCGCGTCCTGAGTGGTTTTGGTGATCTGACTGAAGCCGGAGGCTGCATTATCGATCGCTGCCTTCAGAAGACTGATCGAGTTTTGCGAACCTTCTGGGGCACCGCTGCCCAGCTGGTCGAGCATTGAAACCATCTCGCGGCTCCTTTCGTTGACCTGCTCTTGCGTGATGCGCGCCAACTGCCGATGGGTACCTGAGGCGATGCTGGACAGATGACGGACATAGGTCATGACGATATCTGCATGGGGTTGTAACTGGTTGCTGCCAACATGCATGAAATCCTGCGGGTCTTTTGTACCCATTAGTTGCTGTGCGCTGCTCATGGTCATGTCCAGACTTGCTTTGGCGGCCTGCAAGTTGAGTCCCATCAGTTGTTCCATGGTTTCGATCATGGACTCGGTCACTGACGTTGCAAAGCCGAGTTGTGACGAGAGGTGGGTACGGCTAGCAGATGACAACAGGTCGGGCGAGATCATGAGAGAGGCTCCTGAGGGGTGAGGTGAAACGACGCTAAGTGTGCTGCATTGCAGCAGTGCTTATTCTTCTAGGAGGACTTGGGCGTGTCAAGCTAAATTATTGCGCCGCATCAGACAAATTTGATTTCATTTAAAAACCTTGTCGCTGTCTACCATTCGGCCCTGAGATAGCCTCACGCATTGCCTGGCGAATGTTGAATCCTGGGTGCATGCTAGACTCGCCGCTCCTCAGTGTTACCGCAGCGACCCGTGAGAGCTTTCTACAGCGACCGCTTTGTCCTTCCTCTGCCAGACGGTCATCGCTTCCCAATGCAAAAGTATCAGATGCTGCGAGATGCCGTTGCCAGCGGCATGCCGATGGTTTGCCTTGAAGAAGCGCCACACACTAGCGACGGTGTGCTGGCACTGGCGCATCATCCGAATTACATACACAGGGTGATGAGCGGTGCGCTCTCTGCAAGCGAGCAAAAGGCGATCGGCTTTCCCTGGTCACCCGAGATGGTCGAGAGATCAAGGCGTTCATCCGGGGCGACGATAGCAGCCTGCCGCGCAGCGATTGCCGAGGGCACCGCAGTGAACCTCGCGGGTGGTACGCATCACGCGCACGCTGATCGTGGCGAGGGGTTTTGCGTATTCAATGATGCGGCGATTGCCGCGAGACTGATGCAAGCCGAGCGCCGCGTATCGCGGGTTGCGATTGTCGATCTCGATGTTCATCAAGGCAATGGCACCGCATCAATACTTGCCAATGATGACTCGGTTTTTACCTTGTCAATTCACGGCGAAAACAACTATCCGTTCGAGAAGGTCGTCAGTGATCTGGATGTCGCACTACCCGATGAGGCAGATGACGAGAGCTACCTTGAGCAGCTTGCGTCCGCGCTGGCGCAAATGTTTGCGCGCTTCGATCCGCAACTGATTATTTATCTCGCCGGTGCGGATCCGCACGAAGGGGACCGGCTGGGTCGCCTGAAACTGTCGATGGAGGGACTGGCGGCGCGTGACCGCATGGTGCTTGATGCAGCACAGGCGCGTGGTTTGCCCGTTGCGCTGGCGATGGCCGGCGGCTATGGCAGAAGTATTGATGACACTGTTGCTGTGCATATCCAGACAGTCCGTATTGCGGCGAGCTATTGCGGTGTTCGTTTGGAGACTGCATGAGTTCGACTGAAGTATCAGAGCGCGCCCCATGGATGGAAGCCAGCATGCCATTGCTGTTCGTGTTGATCTGGAGTACGGGCTTCATTGTCGCTAAATTCGGTTTGCCCTATGCGCCTGTGATGACGTTTTTGTTGCTGCGTTATTTGTGCGTATTGCTGATTCTCGTGCCCGCATTGCTGTTGGTACGTGCACCGTGGCCTCAAGGCCAGGTGGCACACATTGCCATCGCAGGCGTGTTAGTGCAGGCCGGTTATTTATCAGGGGTGTGGTCGGCAATCAAGCTGGGAATGCCGGCCGGTCTGGCGGCGCTGATCGTGGGCTTGCAGCCTCTGCTGACGGCTTTTGGTGCGCCTCTCATTGGCGAACCCGTGCGCGCGCGGCAGTGGCTGGGATTGATTCTTGGACTTGCTGGCGTGGCACTGGTGGTATCGAACAAGCTTACGGCGACGGGCAGCTCCATCATCAACGTGTCGCTTTGTTCTTTTGCGCTGTTATCGATTACAGCAGGCACACTTTATCAAAAGCGTTTTTGTTCGCGTTTCGATTTGCGTTCTGGTGCGGTGATTCAGTTCACTGCTTCGGCACTGATTACCTTGCCCTTTGCGATCACTCTTGAAAATCTGACGCCAGGTTTTGATTCAGTACAATGGACAGCAGATTTTATCGGGGCGCTGTGCTGGTCGGTGTTTGCATTGTCGATTGGTGCGATATTCCTGCTGTTTGCATTGATCAGAAAAAATGCAGCAACTCAGGTGTCCAGTCTGATGTACCTGACACCGCCGCTGACCGCCGTGATTGCCTGGTTGTTGTTTGGCGAGACGCTGTCAATCACGGGTGCGTTGGGCATGCTGCTGGCGGTGGTGGGAGTTGCTTTCGTCGTTAGAAAATAAGCTCAGCGCTTTTTCAATACTCCCGAGAAGGCGTTTCGATAAAAATATCCAAAAAGTTATCCATAAAGATCATGAGGAAAAATTATGCGAGATAGCCCTAAAAACAGAGCTTACTTCCGTCATTTTCATCCGATCACCACGCGCTGGAGTGATAACGATGCTTATGGTCATGTGAACAATGTCATTTACTATCACTGGTTTGATACCGTGGTAAATCAGTTCCTGATCGTCAATGGCACGCTCGATATTCACGCGGGCGAAGCGATTGCATTGGTGGTGGAAACGCACTGTAATTATTTTTCTTCGGTGTCTTTTCCAGATCCTGTAACGGCTGGTCTGTGCGTCACACGCCTTGGCGAATCCAGTGTGCGTTACGAAGTCGGGATATTTCGTGGCGATGATGACGTGGCATCGGCGCAGGGGCATTTTGTCCATGTGTATGTTGATAGCGCCACACGCAAGCCCACACCCATTCCCGGACCAGCACGCAAACTTCTGCAATCGATTCAGATTGATATAACGAAAGTCTTAGCATGAACCCATCTACTCAACAAGAGGCCGTCGATCAGGCGATCAGTTCGCGTCGTTCGATACGCGCTTTTCTTCCAACCACTGTCCGGCGCGCAGAAATCGAAGCTTTGCTGGAAGTCGCTTCTCGCGCACCGTCAGGCTCAAACACTCAGCCATGGAAAGTGTACGTGCTCACCGGCGGGATACGTCAGCAACTCTCGGATGCCATCCTGAAGGTCTATCTCAATCCAGATGAAGTGGCATCGCACAAGGAAGAGTATGACTATTACCCTCGCGAGTGGGTGGCGCCCTATGTGGACAGACGTCGCAAGGTTGGCTGGGATCTGTACGCTCTGCTGGGGCTGACCCGAGAGAACAAAGCTGGCATGCAGGCACAACACGGCCGTAACTATGCTTTTTTTGATGCGCCGGTGGGTTTGATTTTTACTATTGATCGCGTGATGGAGCAGGGTTCATGGCTGGATTACGGTATGTTCTTGCAAAACATCATGGTGGCTGCACGAGCCCGTGGCCTGGACACTTGTCCGCAGGCGGCATTTACGCAGTTTCACCGGGTGATCGCCGATACCTTGGGCTTGCCTGAAAACGAACAGCTTGTTTGCGGCATGGCCTTGGGTTATGCGGATCACAGCAAAATAGAAAATACACTTGTGACCGAGCGCGCTCCGGTTTCGCAGTTTGCAAAATTCATGGAGTAGGTTCATGAAAAAAATCGCAGTCATTGCCGGTGATGGCATTGGTACCGAAGTGATCCCCGAAGGCTTGCGTGTGCTTGACGTCGCCGCGCGGCGTTTCGATCTGCCGCTGTCCTTTGATCATTTTGATTTTGCCAGTTGCGACTATTTTTCTCGTCACGGGCAGATGATGCCCGATGACTGGAAGACGCAAATCGGAAGTCATGATGCGATTTATTTTGGTGCCGTGGGCTGGCCCGCGACGGTACCGGATCATGTTTCGCTTTGGGGTTCCTTGCTGAAGTTTCGTCGCGAGTTTGATCAATACGTTAATTTACGTCCCTGCCGGCTGATGCCGGGCATTCCATCGCCACTCGCAAATCGCAAGCCGGGTGATATTGATTTTTACGTCGTGCGAGAAAACACCGAAGGCGAGTATTCATCGGTCGGCGGCCGCATGTATGAAGGCACGCCACGAGAAACGGTCTATCAGCAAAGCATTTTTTCACGCCAAGGCACAGATCGTATTCTGAAATATGCATTCGATCTGGCGCAGCGCAGACCCAAGAAGCATCTCACTTCGGCCACCAAGTCGAATGGTATTGCGATCACCATGCCTTACTGGGACGAGCGTGTTGCAGAGATGGCGCGTCATTATCCCGACGTCAACTGCGATAAATTTCACATCGATATATTGTGCGCGCACTTTGTACAGCATCCCGATTGGTTCGATGTGGTGGTGGCTTCGAATTTGTTCGGCGACATCCTCTCCGACCTCGGTCCTGCCTGTACCGGCACGATTGCGATTGCTCCGTCAGCCAACATTAATCCCGAAGGTACTTATCCATCCTTGTTTGAACCCGTGCATGGTTCAGCACCTGACATTGCTGGCAAGGGTATTGCAAATCCGATCGGACAGATCTGGTGTGGCGCCATGATGCTCGAGCATTTCGGTTATGCAGAGGCTGGGCAGGCGATCGTGCGTGCGATTGAGCGCGTGCTTGAAGCTGGCCCCGTGCACGCACCATTCACACCCGATATGGGTGGACGGGCTGGCACCGCTGACCTTGGTCGAGCCATCGAAGAAGCCTTGTAAATTTTGAAATTTATAAAAAAATAACAAAAGAAAATGTCAATATGAATACTGGTATCGATTGATAAAGCTGTTTAATTAATCATCCTAAGCCCTTAATTCTCTTGCAGATTTGCATTGATTTGCTACACTAGAGTCAAATTTTGCAACATGGCGTGGAGTTGGGATGCGACGTTTTTTTCTTGGTAATCTGATTTTCACTCTGACAGCACTGCTGGTTTTTTCTACGGCGTGGAGTGCACCAAATCGAAGCGACCAGCGGCAGGTTGTCAAAAAAGCCAATCGTGTTGCGGAGGGGAGCAAGCGTTCGCGCAAGCTCGAATTGAAATCCCGTTCCGTGAAGCCTGCGGTACTTTCAGGCAAGCGCAAGAGTGGTTTTCAACGCGTTGCCTACAATCCGTCCTTGTCGGTCCCGCATTCGAGCACGGCTGGCGACCTGGCTGGTCTGGGCCTCACACGCGATCCGCTGGACCTCAGCGCCAATGTCGCGTTAGTGATTGATCAGAGTTCTTCCGAGACGCTGTTCGAAAAAAACGCTCAGGTCGCTTTGCCGATTGCGTCCATCACCAAGCTGATGACTAGCCTCGTTGTCGTTGAAGCGAACCAGAATCTCGACGAGATACTCACCGTGACCGAGGACGACGTTGATCGCAAGCGCTATAGTCATTCCCGCTTGCGGATTGGTTCACAGCTCTCGCGCGCGAACATGCTGCATATTGCACTGATGAGTTCTGAAAACCGCGCCGCCGCAGCGCTTGGCAGACATTATCCCGGTGGCCTTCCTGCCTTCATTGCAGCGATGAATGCCAAAGCAGTCGAGTTGGGCATGACGAATTCACGCTTTGCCGACCCCACAGGCCTGTCCAGCGCGAATGTGTCGAGCGCCCGCGATCTGGCGCGGCTGGTTGTGGCTGCTTATCAGCATCCATTGATCCGTGAGTACTCGACGGACAGCCACTACGCCGTAGAGCCTGGTGGCCCCACGCTTGAATATCGCAATTCCAACGGTCTGATCGAAAATCCGGAGTGGGCGATTGGCTTGCAGAAGACGGGCTATATTGCCGAAGCAGGTCGTTGTCTGGTCATGCAGGTGAATGTCGCTGGGCGCCCCGTGGTGATGGTCTTCCTTGACTCAAAAACCAAGCAGTCGCGACTGACTGATGCAGATCGCATTCGCAAGTGGCTCGAAAACCGCGCTGCCTCAGCAATGACCCAGCGTCAGGCAAATCGGAGCTGATTGTTCACGACATAAAAAAAGCGAACTGCGGTTCGCTTTTTTTATGTCGTGTTTTCGGTCAACACGCGGTTTTTTTCAGGCTCAGGCACTTTCCATCGC
>JBIIEY010000121.1:0-6365 GCA_044237595.1 Burkholderiaceae bacterium
ACTGGGGTTGTTGCATATGCGGGGTCTGTTGCATGAACATCGATTGTGGCATGTGATGGATTTGTTGCATGTTCGGCGTCGTCTGCACGACCATCGGTTGATGTACGACTGTTTCTTGTTGCGTCGTCCCAGTGTGCTGAATGATGATTGTTTGCGGGAGGGCAGCCGGGGTTCCCCGATGCGAACCTCTATTTGACGTCGGATTGTCCCTATTGTTTGGCAGGTATTGTCTGTCCTGATTTGGTTTTCTTATTTGTGATCGGTCTTCGTTAGCTCTGTCATGAATATTCGTGGTTGATGATTGATTTTTTTCCCTTTTATCGAGGCCGATTTTTGCGGTATTTATTTTGTTTTTTATATGCGTTATTTTGGTCGAATGCGCTTGTTTAGAAAATTCTTTTCCATGAATGAGCGTTGAAAAAGATTTTTTTATTTTTTCAAACTTAAGCGCAAGGCAATTTTTTGCAATGTATAGACTTTCCCCCCCGGATATTTGTTTTTTTGTGTCAGTAGGATTTTTCCCCTGAAAGCGCATGGTTTCAATTGAGGAATACCTTGATGCGTCATTTGAAGTCCGGTTTGTCATGGTTGGGCTCGCGTTAAAAATCAACGTTATTTTTAAATGAATTTTTTGTTTCTTGGTGAAGTTCGGTGTACTAGTGTCCCTGTGGTTTTTGGTACAACTCGACGGCCGGGTTTCTTGCTGGAACTCCGGCCGGGTGGGTTTTGCTGATTCCTGCGAAAGAATGCTTGGCCGCTGTGATGGATTAGATGATGTCTGGGCGGGGTTGGAACACGCAATGGCGGTTAGGTGTCGCATGTTTTGATGTCATCTCTCTGGGACTGGACCACTGGAAAGCTGATCGATTCAATAACCAGATAGGCACTTGGGTGCAGCTGCGCCAAAGGCGGAAGGCCCTTTCATGGGTTGCAGCTGTTTTATCGTTTATCTACAATGCGATTACTCACTCGATTAGGAGTCAACTGACTAGTCCTATTGCTGCAAATGATCTCGAGACCAAAGGTGTCGGTGCGACTTGAGAGGTCTTGCAGGAGCAGGCCGAGACTTTGGTGCCCGTGCCTGACGAGGTCAGATACCTTGTCACGAGCAAAGAGCAATATTAGTATTTTCGGGCGTGCGAGCTGCAGATCGTACGTGCGAGTCAAGAGTTGACCTTGATGCGGGACGCTTTGTGAGATAGTCGGCAGCTCAGTATTTGCGGCGAATTGCCAAAATAAACAAAGCCATTACCTTTTGAATCAATATGGAAATCATCATTTCTGACAAGTGCATCATATTTATTAGTATCGGTGTCAACGGTGATATAGGCTCATATTTTAGGAAATCATATGAAAAAAATTCTCCTCGCAGCTTTTTTGTGCCTAACGTTTTCAGCTCATGCCAACGATTGGGTTTTGTTGTCGAGCGATGAGTTATCCAAAACTTTCCTTGATACGTCCTCGATTAAACGTACTTCCCCAAAACAAATTGATTTTCAGATTAAACAGGTCTTTCGTTCCCAGCGCGACATGATGGGCCTTCAGCATAATGCAGCACTGGTGAATTACAAAATATCCTGCCAGCTTGGATTAATATTGTTTCAGCAAAAGTTTTTGCTGAATGATGATGAGATTGTTTGGACTCATCCTGCGTCTAACAAAAAGCAGAAGGTAACGTTGGAGCTATCCGATGAGGTAGTGGGAAAAATCTGCCAAACCGATTGATCAGCGCTGGCTGAATAATAGAAACACCCGGCGCTGTAAGGAACTTATCTTTTCGGTGCGTTGCTGCGGTGGCGCCCCTTCCGGGTTGCGCATGTTTCACGAAAGATACCGTTACTTCGCGTGCTTTTAGAGTATGCCTAGCTTCGTTATCAGCAGAAACCCCGCTAGAGTGAACAGCATTGTCACGACCAAGCCAATGATCGCATGTGCCCAGTCGGTGGGACTGGGCCAGCCTGCAATGAGAAATTGTACGGCGACCAATTTGATGCCGGCCCCCGAGATCGATAACAGCGGCAAAGGCATCGATGCGAAGAACAAATAGACGCTGCACGGTAATAGCGCCAAAGGCGCGAGTCCTACCAGTGGACTATTCCACCAACGAAGATTGGTAAAGACAACTGAACCTAGTACCCAGCCTCCGTCTGTTTTGATCCGCGGGATTATCGACAATGATGTTGGCTTGGCGCCCGACACCCAGCCTGCCAAAAAATGCAATAACTCGTGCGCGAGCGTGCCAGGCAATATCGACAATGCATATAACAAAGGCCAGCGGCGCAGCCAGAGCACTGCCATCAGCAGCGCCAGAGTAGTCATGGCATGCAAAGCGATATCGAACATACTCAAAGGACTCTGCAAAAGTGGCATGATTTCGTTTGAAAAGAGTCTGCCTGATTGTACGCGCAGGCATGAATTTTCAAATAAATAACAATTTTTTCTTTGCCAAATGCAGACCAGGTGCCGATGAGACGGTGTTGGATGGGGCATAGATCTGGATGTTGAATTCGCAAAAAATTCACAGGTAGATTCATACGTATTTTGAAGCCGACAGCAACGGCGGTTACACTTCAGCTGCGCGTGATAGGGAGGCTAGAGAGACCGCGCGACGCTTGGCTTAAAAAAATATAAGGATTAACAATGCCACAAGCACTTCATGAACAATCTGCCAGCGCGCTGGTCCCCCAGCTCGAGCGCCGCGAAATCACTGCTGAACAGTTAGTTCGGGCCTGTCTGGATCGCATACAGGCGAGAGAAGGCGACGTGCAGGCTTGGGAGCATTTGGCGGTCGACAGTGCGCTTGAGCAGGCGCGTCAACTGGACCGCAGGCCGGTGCAGGGGCTCTTGCATGGCATACCTATCGCGGTCAAAGACTTGTTCGACACCGCAGACATGCCCACCACCTACGGGTCGCCGATTTACGCATCACACAAGCCTGCTGCTGATGCAGCCGCTGTTGCGCTGTGTCGAGCGCAGGGTGCGCTTATGCTGGGCAAAACCGTCACGACAGAATTTGCGACCTTCAAGCCGAGCAAGACCCGTAATCCGCGCGGAGTCACGCACACGCCCGGTGGTTCATCCAGTGGTTCTGCAGCAGCCGTTGCGGATTGCATGGTGCCCTTGGCATTCGCATCCCAAACGGCGGCCTCGGTGATAAGACCCGCTGCTTTCTGCGGTGTGGTCGGCTACAAGCCCAGTTTTGGCATGGTCAATCGCACGGGCGTGAAAGCGCTCTCCGATACGCTCGATACCATCGGTTTTATTGCGCGTTCGGTTGAAGATGTTGCGCTGTTTGCTGCAGCGACTACCGGTGACCGCAGCCTGATGCAGCTTGAGGTATCGCATGCACCGCGCATTGCTTTGTGCCATACCCATGAATGGCCGCACGCTGACGAAGATACCCACAAGGCCTTTGAACATGCAGCGCGGGTGCTTGCTTTGGCTGGAATGCCAATACGTGAACTGCAACTGCCGCTTTTGTTTTCGCAGTTGATGCAAGCACAAAAGGAAATCATGGCTTTTGATTTGGTGCGCTCGCTTGCGCATGAGCGTCTCCGGCACCCGCATCTGTTGAGTGAGCACCTCAATCAGGTGATTAACAGCGGACTGGAGATTCCGGTTGAGCGTCATTACGCCAATCTCCAACTGGCTCAGTCGGCACGCGGTATGGTGTCCAATGCGTTTGGTGCGTTTGAAGTACTGTTGTCGCCGAGTGCAATTGGTGAGGCGCCTGACACCTTGTCTCAGACTGGCGATCCTGTTTTCAGCCGTGTATGGACACTGCTGGGTCTGCCTTGTGTTCATCTACCTTTTTTCAAAGGACGCACTGGCATGCCATTAGGTTTGCAGGTGGTGGGCCGGCATGGTGAAGACAAGGTGGTTTTGCGTGTTGCGAAATGGCTGATGGAACGATTGGCACCTGCCTGATTGCTCGTTTGAAAATCAGTTGTGCGGTTTTTATTTTTGGGTGCTCTTTTTTTCAGGCAGAATGTTATTGCAAATAAAAACGCGCAGAAGCGCACTATCTTTCTGGAGGAAACGTGAAAATCATCATGACTATCATAGCGTTGCTATCGTGGGGCTTGATGCCTGTTGCTGAAGCGGCAACGGAGCAGCAGAACAAGATGGTGACTTGCAACAAGGAAGCCACTGGCAAGAAAGGTGACGAACGTAAGGCTTTCATGAAAGAGTGTCTGAGCAAGAAGCCAGCGGCCCCGGCAGCGGCGGAGAAGCCAGCTGCCCCAGCAACGACAGACAAGCCAGCCGCACCAGCAGCGACAGAGAAGCCAGCCAGCGCGCAGCAAAACAAAATGGCAACCTGCAACAAGGAAGCCGATGGCAAGAAAGGTGACGAGCGCAAGAAATTCATGAGCGAATGCCTGAAAGCCAAGTAATACGCTCCTAAACTGATGGTCTTGAGATGAACACCCCCTGCCTTGGCAGGGGGTTTTGTTTTCTGGATGGACGAAACCCCTGATGGCGAAGTAAATTAGCGTTAGTCCGGACATAGCGAGCACAAACCCCGTTGCCAAAAAATTAATGGGTGCGCGTGTTGCCGGCAAACGAGGCAGCATATCTATAACCACAATAATGATGGAGCTCCGAGCGATGTCGCAACAACTCAAATTCCTGCTTCCCGAAGACCGTATTCCCCGTCGCTGGTACAACATCCAGGCCGACCTGCCCAAGCCTCTGCCGCCGCCACTGCATCCCGGCACCCTGCAGCCTATTGGTCCGGCTGATTTGGCGCCGCTGTTCCCGATGGAACTCATCATGCAAGAGGTCTCGACTGAACGTGAAATCGACATCCCCGAGCCCGTGCGTGATATCTATCGCCTGTGGCGACCTGCGCCGCTATTCCGCGCGCATGCGCTGGAAAAAGCCCTCGGCACACCGGCCAAAATTTTTTACAAATATGAAGGTGTGAGCCCCGCAGGCAGTCACAAGCCCAACACCGCGATACCGCAGGCTTTCTATAATCAGCAGGCGGGCGTCAAGCGTCTGACAACCGAAACCGGTGCAGGACAATGGGGTACCTCGCTGGCATTTGCTGGTTCGCTGTTCGGTATCGATGTCACGGTTTTCCAGGTGCGTGTGTCGTATGACCAGAAGCCTTATCGCCGCGCCGTAATGGAAACCTATGGCGCGCGTTGCGTGGCATCGCCTTCCATGGATACCAACTATGGTCGCTCGGTACTGGAGCAGAGGCCAGACCATCCAGGCAGCCTGGGTATCGCGATCTCTGAAGCGGTGGAAATCGCTGCGACAAACGAAGATACCAAGTATGCGCTTGGCTCGGTGCTCAACCATGTGTTGATGCATCAGACCATCGTGGGTATCGAGTCCATGGAGCAGATGGCGATGGCCGATGCCTATCCCGACGTCATCGTGGGCTGCACTGGCGGCGGTTCGAATTTTGCTGGTATCGCTTTCCCGTTTATTGGTGCCGGACTGCGCGGTGGTCCCAAGCCACGCATTGTTGCGGTCGAGCCTGCGGCTTGCCCTTCGCTCACCCGCGGCAAGTACGCTTATGACTTCGGCGATACCGGCCACATGGCACCGCTGACCAAGATGCACACGCTGGGTTCAACGTTTACACCGCCTGGCTTCCACGCGGGTGGTTTGCGCTATCACGGCATGGCACCGCTGGTGTCGCACCTGAAAGAGCTGGGCCTGATTGAAGCGACTGCTTATCATCAGACCGAATGCTTTGCCGCTGGCGTGCTGTTTGCACGTCATGAAGGCATCGTGCCCGCGCCTGAAGCCAATCATGCCGTCAAAGGTGCGATTGAAGAAGCGCTGCGCTGCAAGCGTGAGGGCAAGAGCGAGGTAATTCTGTTCAATCTGTGTGGTCATGGTCACTTTGATATGGCGGCTTATTCGGCTTATTTTGCCGGCAACCTCAAAGATGAAAACTATGATGAAAAAGAGCTCGCCATGGCACTCTCGGGTCTGCCGAGTGTTCCTGAAGCTGCGTAAAAAAACTGTTTTTTGCAGATAAAACACCGGGCTTCGGCTCGGTGTTTTTTTATGTATGACTGCTTGAGCCGACGGCCCAAGCCGGGCTTCTGGCAAAATGCGTGGGTTATTGTCCCTTGGCAGATTTGGCTATGCATGTGCTATTGGTAGAAGATGATCTGGTTCTCGCTGATGGCATCGCGCGGATTCTTCGCGGACACGATATGGCGGTTGAAGTTGTCCACGATGGTGAGGAGGCGGATCACGCATTGATATCGCGTGCGGTTTCTGTCGCGGTGTTGGATATTGGTTTGCCGGGTATCGATGGTTTTGAGGTCGTTCGTCGTCTGCGTGCCCGTGGTAGTGCTTTGCAGGTGTTGCTACTGACGGCGCGTGATGATGTGCAG